>JASLJB010000148.1 GCA_030152605.1 Acinetobacter sp.
AGACTTGACCAAAGTCGATTTGCCCCATAGAATGCCTATCAAATTCTCCCATAGCTCAGTCGGTAGAGCGACGGACTGTTAATCCGCAGGTCCCTGGTTCGAGCCCAGGTGGGAGAGCCAAAATTCAAAAAACCCACTTCAATTCAAATTGAAGTGGGTTTTTTATTGGCTGAACTTTTCTGGCCTCTCGCGGTTCTCTCTTGAACAGCGATTCGGGCTAGAACGTCAAAAACTGATGCGGTGTCGTACTGAGTATCAAGCGTTTAGTGTGACTGCGGCTCAGATGCGACTGTGCTACTACTATTGGCTGTGCTTTGCGTCTGCGCACTATGCTGTTGATCTGCGCGAGGAACATGGCGTAGGGCTTGTTGCTTACGGATCAATTCGTCGATTTCACGTTTATTTTCAAGATCATATTTCACCGCGACAAATTTAAGCCCCAACATCAAAATCAGAAAGATCGATGGTAGTACAACCCAAAGTAGAATTTTAGGGTTTACTTTCTTCTGTGTGGCCATCGTGTGTTACCTATACCTATATATGTCATGCGGAGAATTAAGAATCAAACGCTTGCCACTATAACAAAGTCAAAAATAAATACACAACCAACAGCACAAAAAAAGGAGCAATCGCTCCTTTTCATGTAAATATTGCAATCTGCATCATCAACGCTCAATCATCTCGATCAAGCGCGTAGACAATGAAGAGATTAAGATGCTGGCATATGTTGCTGCACAAACTTCAACAGACGTTGTTGTTCAAACACGATCGCTTGGGTATGTGATGCGTTTTCAACCAAGATCAATTCTACATCAGGTGAACCCAATTCTTTCAAATTTTTCACCATCGCTTGCGTCACCACATATGGAACATTGGTATCGAGTTTACCTTGCAAGATCAGAACCGGTTTATCGATGCGTTTGGTGCCTGGCTGACTATCGACTAAGAATTTTTTAATCGATTCATTCTGCTCAAACTTTTCCACATCTAGTCCAGGGTAGTCCAGCACCGACCCGCCTGGATTGCTCTGCATAAAGTCAATAATGTCTTTTTGGAAACGTGCCACTAAACTTGCTTCAGGATCTTCACTTTGTAGACACAGACCATTTTCACCGGTTGTGCCCTCACCCAAAGTCGCCAATGGCTTAGAGCGTTCTTGGAAAATATCATGATATTCAAAACGTGGTTCATAGGCCTTGATGCCGATGCCCGTCAATGCCGCATACGACAACAGCGTTGCATAAGACTGAACTGAGTTACGATCCTTCAAAGGCACGTTATATTGATTTTCCTGCACTTCGATCTGTTTTAAGGCCGCAGGTGCAACTTGAAGAATGATGGTGCCCAAGCTCGATGCGGGCGCACCAGCCACGGCACCTTTGTAGGTCGCATCTGTGTTGGCGTATTCAGCCGTGCCGATCGAAGCCTGTCCGCCCTGTGACTGTCCGACTGACATCCATGCGCCATTCAGTTGAGCTGCATATTTTTCTTTAAATGCCGCTACAGCAGCCAAAGCTGATTTACTTTCACTGATCAAGTTTAGATAAGGATGAATCCCTGCGGTGCCTAGGCCCTCATAGTCAGGCGCGACAATCACATAACCTTTTGCAAGTAACTCTTCGGCCAAACTAGCAAAGTTTTTACTCAAGGCGTTATTGCTTGGTGCACAGCTATCCCCAACCCCGACCGTGCCATGCTCCCAGACCACGACGCGCCAACCATCTTTCGGTTTGGCTGTTTTTGGATAAATCACCATCGCGGTGGCTTTCGCCATCTTGCCGGCCACATTTTCCATGTTATAGGTCATGACGCTGATCGAAGCAGCATTGTCCAACTTATCTTTGACATAAGCTGTTTCACCGACATAGACGCTGCTGCTGGCGGGCGGTGTGAGCACCACATCATCTTTATCATCATTACATGCAGTCAGTAATAACGTAGCACTACAGCACAGCGCCAATATTGTTTTTTTAAAGTAGATATTCATACTGTTTCCCTGTATTTAAGTCGAAGCAACTTGTCTAAGCATCCGTAATAGAACATAAAAAAAATGTTATGACTAGATTGCTTTTCGAATAAAAATACAGATCACAGCACAAAAGATAGCCAAAAAGTCGCATAAATTCGGCAACTTGCTGAGTGATCTTGCCTATTAAATGCTTACATTTATGTGATTAGTACCACGATTTATAGGGATAATGAATTGAGTCGCATACACTTATGCATTTAAAAACAATGCTTAAAATTTAACAGCAGCGCATGCACTAGATCGACTTACGCAACTTGAGTTTTGAGGAATATTTACAGCGCAATTACTTTTTGAACTGTACAGACACTTTTCAAGTATTGTGCTTGATTGATCAACTTTAGATCACTCTTTTTAGCCAACCCTTCGATTGAAGACGCATTATTTTGATTTTATATCGCTGCATAGAAGCTGCATTCACCAGATTACATAAAAATAGGCATATGATTTGGCCTGATTGGGCTGTGCAATCAGGCGCACACAGATCAGATCGCTCGCCCTGACCTGTCGTGTTTCGTTAGATGCTGAGCTGAATTCTTGAGGCTGCAATACAAGTACTCAGCATGGTTGCGAACGCGATATTAAGCGCTATAAGCAATCAGACCACCCCAAATAAACCGGCCCAAATACTCAAAAAGATCATTACCCCGATCCAACGGTTATGCTGAAATGCACGGAAACAGCGCTGCGGATCACGATCACGGGTCTTGCTAAACTGATAGACAAAGTCCGCCGCTGCAATTAATAAGCCGATGATCGCATAAGGAAACAATAAGCCCTCAACATATAAAGCAGCAGCAATCAGTAACAAGCTAGTGGCTTGGAGCAGTGAGATGATCTCAATGTCATAACGACCAAATAAAATTGCGGTGGATTTGACCCCAATTTTCAAGTCATGCTCGCGATCGGTGATGGCATATTGCGTATCAAAAGCCACCGTCCACGCCAAGTTACCAAAATAAAGTAACCAGCAGGTCAGATCGGGCTCTACCCCAACCGCGGTATAGGCCATTGGAATCGACCAAGAGAATGCTGCACCCAAAAACACCTGTGGTAAATGGGTGTAGCGTTTCATAAAGGGATAGATAAAGGCCAAAAACAAGGCCCCAAAAGACCAGTAGAAAGTTTCGATCGGCAGGAAAAACAATAAGCCTGCACTGGCTGCAACCAACAACACAAATACGGCGACGGCCTCTTTGGCACTGATCACCCCTGTGGCCAAGGGACGATGTTGGGTGCGTTCCACATGTGCATCGACTTTACGATCGGCAAAGTCATTGATGGCACAACCGGCAGCACGCATAAAAATCACGCCCAAGGTCATGAGCAGGAGGATGCGAAGATCGGGCATGCCCTTTGCTGCGAGCCATAGTGCCCACATGGTCGGCCAAAACACCAATTCCGTGCCGATGGGTTTATCGAAACGGCAAAGTAAATAATACGCGTGTAAACGTTGACGCCAAGTCGGCGAGCTAATAGCCATGACTATCCTTGAGCATTTTCAGTGTGGATCACCTGTGCGGCAAGAAATTGCTCAAATGCAGGTAAAAAGGTTTCTTGAACGATAAATTTACAACCGTGCCAAGTATAGCAACTTTGCCGCGTCCAGCCCTCGTCGAGATGCAGAATACGGCGTTGGCACAGTGGTTGATGACGATGAAATAGGAAACGCCCAATCGGTTGCCGACCGATATGTTGAAATATTCGTGCTCTGCCTTGCAGGCTCATGATCGGGAAAATACTTTTGGCTTTGACCCACGCCTGATCTTCACAGCCATAGAGCAGACTTTCTCGCACCCATGAGATATGTTGCGCCGGCATTTTCATCCAGCGACTATCGATCAGATTCATCTTATTAAAATATTGTTGCGTCGGTTCAACTGAAAACACCCCACCCGCCAATTGAGTCAGTTGCTGCGTCAATGAGCCTGAAGCATTTAACCACGTTTTTAATTCCGGATTGGGGTCCTTGTTAAATACTGGTTGAGCATGCATATCCAACTTCTCTGTCGCGTTTTATGAAGTATAACTGAAATTGTTGATTTTTTTAGATGATCACGGCATAAAAATGGATCATCCAGATTGCGTTGTCGCCAACTCAATCCGAATGACCCCTGTGATTTGCATTTACCCGCATCCACGCTCTCGCTACTCAAAAACAAGTGAGATCTGAGCAGAAGCCTGTTACCAGACTCGACTCAGGCCTGCGCCAAAGGTGGATTTATCCTGACTATTAAATGCCGCACTGCCTTTGATCACCCATTTGCCACTGTCCACAGCCATCGAAGCACCGATCGCCACGGCATTCTGACCACGATGATGACCGACACCGACCCCAATGGAACGTTGTCCACCCACGAAGACTTGCGGAATATTGGCCATGGCCGATATCCCTGCGATCGCCGCACTGGCACGTCGATCAACTTGAACCACATTTTGGTTGAGCTGATGGATTTGTTGATTCAACTGCTCCACCTTGCCGCCGATTCGACTCGACACTTGATTGAGTTGCTGCACATTCACTGCATCAGTATTTTCAGTTCCTGCTGCAACATGGGTAATTTGACGTTGAACCGTATGACTGCCCACCGACACACTATTTTCACGATCCGCCACCGCATCAGTGCCCAAGGCCACGGCATTCTTGGCACTGGCGATCGCGTTATACCCCAGTGCAACACTGCGATCAGCACTGGCTTTGGACTGATGGCCTAAGGCCAGTGCTTGATCAGCGCTGGCAACGGCTTGATTACCGATTGCTGCGGAATTTTTAGCACTTGCCTGTGCTGCATTGCCACCGGCCAATGCGTTCTCACCCACAGGCGTTGGCATCACAATCGTCCCCGTTGGATTGACTTGGAACATGCCATCGCGACCATTCTGTAAATTACTGACATTGCCTTTGATTTGGTTGAGATTGAGATTAAGCCCGCCTGTTACGTTACTGATTTGTTGATCGGTATAGTCTTTGGCATTGGATAAACCACTGTCCAATTGTCCTTTATTGACAGCATCGGCAGCATTGACCGCGTTTGCCACATTACTGATCAGTGTTCCGCCGCTTGTCACGACACTATTGTTGTATTTATCCTGAGCAATCCGGCTTTGCACCCCTGC
>JASLJB010000205.1 GCA_030152605.1 Acinetobacter sp.
GCGTAATACTAAACATTAAATACGCGCTGCATCATGAGAAATTTCGATGCGCCCAAAGCTGTTGAGCGCGTTCTAGCGCAGCGTCAAAGCTGCTGCATACGCCCATGCTATACAGCGCAATTGCCATGGTTTCTGGTACGGCAAGTTCTGCATATTCATGTGTTTGCGTGCCTTCCCATACGGCTTTAAAGGTGGCGAGATCAAGTTGTTCCTCTGCTGGGCTGCGATCATCGGTGAGCTTAGGCAGTTCATGTTCATAGCACTCACCCTGTTGTATGCCACATATTAAGGTTTTGGCATCTGGATTGCGCTCAAACTCACCGCCTTCACCTTTGATCACGGCACTGTTTTTATAGCCGAGTTGAAAGGCTGCTTGCTGATGCGAACTGCGATAGGCCGGATGAAAGATGGCTTGTAGCGTGGCTTTGGCATCAAAAGGATTGATCAAACGTGCCAGGGTATGGATCGGTGAACGTAAGCCCATGACATTACGCAGACCGATCAGATCACTCAAGACTGGAGAAATCACAGACAGTGGCAGATAGGCAAAACTACATTGCTGTAACTGCTGCGCCACTTCACTTTGGCTATGACAAATCGGATAGCCTAAGTACTCCAGCACTTGTTCGGTATAGACGCGGTTAATGGTATGACCCGCAGCGCCGTGCATCACCACGCGATAGCCATTTTGGGCCAGGGTTAAAGCCGCCAATAAAAACCACGGATAATGTTTGCGTTTACCCGCATAAGAAGACCAGTCCAGATCAACCGCAAGGGGTTGAAATTGCAATTGGTCTTTGGTCGCTTGGACAAAGCCCTGTAATTCATCTACCGATTCTTCTTTGACCCGCAACAGCATCAGAAAAGCACCGAGCTGCACATCTAAGACTTGGCCTCTTAAAATCATACTAAAGGCTTGGTAGGCTTCGTCATAACTCAGCGAGCGAGAACCGCTCTTACCCTTGCCAATAATACGGATGTAGCTCGCAAAGGGGTGCTCAACATCCCGATATTGATTTGTTGTATTACGCTTCATTGTGATTCAAAAATTGTGAAATTAAGGGCAGTACACTACGCCGTTGCAGCATTGTCAAATTCATCGCCAACGCTGCAAATAACGGTACGAATCTTATCAAAAAAATGGCTATGCGACTAATGTCTAATATTTCAGTGATTACTTTGTGCGCTTATTTAACAATGTGAGCCAAACTATTAAGTAGAAATTAATTAAAATAGGTCGACTTTTAGCGATACCCATTCAAAACGACTGTCCATGACTGAAATTAACAATATGATCTGTCGTTTTGAACTGTCCGAGCGTCAGCACCGAACGAGTACAACGCTTTTGTAGGTCTCAATTTATTAATTTTATCTTTTGTTTTGAGCAAAGGGTGACGGTTCTGTATTTCTTTTAGCGCAATGACCATTTATCTGGCATTTCCTAAACATCAAGAAGTTAAATCTATGGCGAAGAAACCTCTATATAAATCACTTTACTTTCAAGTGATTGTTGCAATTATCGCGGGCGTACTGGTCGGACATTTCTCACCAAGTGGCACGCAAATCATCCAAGGTGTTGAACAACATATCCCAGGCTTTGGTGAGCAACTTAAGCCGCTCGGTGATGGTTTTATTCGTTTGATCAAAATGATCATCGCACCGGTTATTTTCTGTACCGTGGTCAGTGGCATCGCCGGTATGGAGAGCATGAAGTCTGTCGGTAAGACCGGCGGCTTTGCGCTGCTGTATTTCGAGATTGTTTCTACGATTGCGTTGGTGATTGGTTTGGTGGTGATCAACGTGGTTCAACCGGGTGTGGGCATGAATGTAGATGCCAGTACCTTGAAAACCAGTGGGATCGACAGCTATGTTAAATCAGGTGCTGAGCAGTCTACGGTTGATTTCTTTTTAAATATCATTCCAAACACGGTGGTTGGTGCATTTGCACAGGGTGAGATCTTACAGGTGCTATTGTTTGCGATCTTGTTTGGTTTTGCGCTACATCGCTTGGGTGCTGCTGGTCAGCCAGTATTGAAGTTTATCGATCAAGTCTCACATGTGTTCTTTAACATCGTGAATATGATCATGAAACTTGCGCCGATTGGTGCTTTCGGTGCCATGGCCTATACCATCGGTAAATATGGCATCGGTAGCTTGGCGCAGTTGGCTCAACTGATTATCTGTTTCTATATCACGTGTTTGCTATTTATCTTCTTGGTGTTGGGCACCATCAGTCGCATCTGTGGTTTCAGTATCCTCAAGTTGATCCGCCTGATCCGTGAAGAGTTGCTGATCGTATTGGGGACCTCGTCGTCTGAATCGGTCTTGCCACGTATGTTGAAAAAGCTGCAAATCGCAGGCTGTGAAAAATCAGTTGTCGGTCTGGTGATTCCAACCGGTTATTCATTTAACTTGGACGGCACTTCGATCTATTTGACCATGGCGGCGATCTTTATTGCGCAAGCGACCAATACCCAATTGGATGTATGGCATCAAATCACCTTGCTCGCGGTATTGCTGATCTCTTCTAAAGGTGCAGCAGGTGTGACCGGTTCTGGCTTT
>JASLJB010000217.1 GCA_030152605.1 Acinetobacter sp.
TCGTGATGATGCATTTATGTTGATTCACAAACCCGCAGGTCTCCTGACGGTGCCGGGTAAAAGCCCGGATTTGCAAGACTGTTTAATCAATCGCTTGTTGGCCGAAGAGCCAAGAACCTTATTAATTCATCGTTTAGATCGCGACACCTCGGGTCTACTGGTGTTTGCGTTAAGCAAAGCGGCACAAACACATATCTCTCGCCAGTTTCAACAGCGCCAAACGGATAAAACCTATCAAGCTATCGTTGCCGGTCATTTGCAGGGTCAAGGCACGATTGATATCCCCGTGGTGTATGATCCAACCCGCCCGCCTTTACATATGGTCGATCCAGAGGCAAGTAAGCCGGCCTTGACCGAATGGAAAAGTTTAGAATGCTTCCAAATCAACGGTCAGGATGTCACACGGGTTGAGTTGACGCCGATTACGGGACGCTCCCATCAACTGCGCGTACATATGCAATATTTAGGTCACCCGATCGTGGGCGATACCTTATATGCGACTCCAGCGCAACAACAGTGGATGCCGCGCTTATGCCTGCATGCACAAATGCTCAGTTTTGAACATCCGGTCACGGCGGAGCAATTGCGCTTCGAATGTGCCGTGCCGTTTTAAAGTAAATTCTTTGCAATACAGATCGAATACACTCACTATTTCGTGAGCTTTATGTCAAAATATATCGTTGTACGGCGCTAAGCACGCCGCGCATTTCAAGCCCTGCTCAGTTGCAATGTCGCAGGCAGAACTTGAATGATCAGCGTGCAGTGTTTAGCGTACACATTTAAATAAGGGTGGAAAAAATTGCATCAATTTGCTATCGGTCAACGTTGGTTATCAGACACGGAAACAGAACTTGGGTTAGGTGTACTTATTGACGTTGATGAGCGGTCGATCAGTATTTTATTTCCTAAAAGTGACGAAACCCGAGTCTATGCCCGCAACAATGCGCCGCTGTCTCGAATTGTGTTTAACGTCAATGATGAAATTCAAGACCAAGAAGGCAATCTGTGGAAGGTTGAGTCGCTTGACGATCAACGTGGCGTGATTCGCTACAACGTCAGCCGTACCCTCAGCACAGGTGAAACCCAACAAAAAGCCTTAAACGAAACCCGTCTCGGGGCACAGATTCAACTGTCTAAACCGCTCGAACGCATCTTGGCCAGCCAAATCGATTATAAAGAATGGTATGACCTGCGTATTGAAGCTTTGCAGTTGCAAGCCAATATGAAAACCAGTCCCTTACGCGGCATGATCGGTTCACGTGTGGGTCTGATCCCGCATCAGTTGTATATCGCGCATGAAGTCGGTAAACGCTTTGCACCGCGTGTGTTATTGGCGGATGAAGTCGGCTTGGGTAAAACCATCGAAGCGGGTTTGATCATCCATCAACAGCTGAAAACGGGTCGCGCTGAACGTATCCTGATTTTGGTGCCAGATTCACTGCAATATCAGTGGATGATTGAAATGCGTCGTCGTTTCAATTTGCACTTTTCATTGTTTGATTTGACCCGTACTGCGGCGATCAAAGAACATGATCCTGAACTGAATCCATTCCTGACCGAACAATGCATCATCGCCAGTGTCGACTTGATGGTTGATCACGATGATTTGCGTGAACAAGCGCTCGAAGCGGGCTTTGACCTGTTGGTGGTGGATGAAGCGCATCACTTGATGTGGAACGAAGAAGAAGGCGGGAATGACCGTTACGACTTGATCGATGAGTTAGCACAGCACACTGCGGGTGTGTTGCTGTTGACCGCAACTCCTGAACAACTCGGGGTAGAAAGTCACTTTGCGCGTTTACGTTTGCTTGATCCACAGCGCTTTAGTTCACTCGAACGCTTCTTGGATGAAGAGCAACAGTATCAACATACCGCCGAAATCGCAGAAGTGTTGATGTCAGATCAACCACTCGAAGCCGAACATTTCGCCGTGGTAGAACAGTTACTCGGACATCGCATCGCGGATGAGCCAGAACAACGCTTCCGTTCGATTCACGAATTACTCGATCGTCATGGCACGGGTCGTATTTTGTTCCGTAACACCCGCGAAGCGATTCAAGGCTTCCCGGGTCGTGACTGTATTCCGGCACCGATTGCAGCACCTGCACATTGGTCGATGGATGGGAAGTTGCGTGAGCAAATGTGGCCAGAAGAAAGTCAACTCGATGGCACATGGTTGGAAACTGATCCCCGTGTGACTTGGTTGATGGAAACCCTACGCAAAGAACTCAAGCATAAGAAAGTCTTGCTGATCGCACGTAGTGGTCCAGTGGTTGAAGCCTTGGAAAATGCTTTGCGTTTACATGCCGGTATTCGTACCGCGATGTTCCATGAGGGCATGAGCCTGTTGGAACGTGACCAAGCCGCGGCGTATTTTGCTGAAGACTCTTATGGTGCCCAGATCTTACTTTGCTCTGAAATTGGTTCAGAAGGACGTAACTTCCAGTTTGCTTCAGACCTGATTTTATTTGACTTGCCGGCCAACCCAGATGTGCTAGAACAGCGAATTGGACGTCTGGATCGTATCGGTCAAGAAAACCGTATCCAGATTCATGTGCCTTATCTGATCGGCACCGCGCAAGAGCGTATGTTCCGTTGGTATAACGAAGCCTTGAACATTTTCTCGAGCATTTCACCGACTGCACAAACCTTGCAAGAAAACTTTATTGTTGAATTGAAGGATTGTTTGTTGGCGGACTTGGGGCAACAGTTTGAAGAGCTGCTGGAAAATGTCAGCGTCCAACGCGAAGCGCTTGAAGTTGAACTGCAAGATGGCCGCGATCGGTTGCTTGAGTACAACTCTTGCCGTCCTGTCGTCGCGCAAGAAATTGTCAATGCACTTGAAAACTACGATGACAACAGTACCTTGCCGATGTTTATGAAGCGCTTTATGGCATCGACCAATATTGACTTCGATGAGCAAAGCAATGGCACGGTGATCATCAAGCCGACCGATCAAATGCAAGTCCAAGGGCTGAATATTGATGAAGATGGTATGACCGTGACCTTCTATCGCGATCAAGCTTTGATTCGTGAAGATGCACAGTACCTGACCCTCGAACATCCATTTAGCGAAAGCGTGATGGAGATCGTCAATACCCAGTCATTTGGTAGCACCAACGTGGCGATCTTGAAAACCAATGCTTTGAAGCAGGGCACGATCTTGCTTGAAGTCTGGTTTAAAGTTGATGTGATCGCACCGAAAGCCTTAAACTTGCCAGCCAGTTTGCCGACCCAGCTGATCCGCGTTTTGCTCAGTGAAAATGGTCAAGACCTGTCAGCCAAGATCGATCCTGAAGTGATCAAGCCGTATCTGCATCACCTCGATGGCAACAGCTGTCGTCAAGTGGTGAAAGCGCGTCGTGAAGTGATTGAAACCCGTTATGCGCAAGCGCTTGATGTGGCGAAAACCGCATTGCCTGAATTGAAACAACAGGCGAAAACGGTATATAGCAGCAAGTGGCAGTATGAAATTGATCGTCTGACCTATTTGAAACAGTTCAATCCAAGCATCCGTGCCGATGAGATTGAACGTTTAGAGAAGTTCCAAGCACAGGGCCTCAGCTTGCTCGATGGCTTGGCGGTGACACCTGAAGCGATCCGTGTGATCGTGGTGGTTAAACCTTAAGCCCTACTTAAGTGCTAGACGCTCAAGCAAAAAAAGCACCTTCGGGTGCTTTTTTAATGCTTTACTGTTGGGTGAAATGTTGTGTTGCGCCTCGCTTCAGCATTGAGGGATCTAAGCGGGAACTTAGATCGAATTTAGATCATTTCAGCTTCTTTAAGTTCAAGTTTGATATAGGCATAGAAGATCGGTGCCACGATCAGACCCGCCAAGCCAAAGATCGATTCAAATAACAACATCGCCAACAGCACTTCCCAAGATTTGGCGCGGATTTTAGTGCCGATGATTTTGGCGTTAATGAAATATTCAAGTTTATGGATCAAGACCAGATAACTGAGTGCTGTCACCGCGACGGCAACCGAAATGGTCAGGCCAGAAAGCGTGATCAGGGTATTGGACACCAAATTGCCCATGATCGGGATCAACCCAAACAAAAAGGTTAAAATGGTCAGGGTCTTGGCAAAGGGCAGATGCACATCAAAGATCGGCAGGATCACCATGGCAAAGACCATAAACAGCACGGTGTTGATGGCAGAGATTTTGACTTGGGCAAAGACCACGTTTTTAAATGACACCGATAGGTTATGAATACGATGCATGATGGCACGTAAAAACACTGGATGATGATTGGATTCATGCAATTGACTGACTGAGACCAAGATCGCCACGATCATGCCGATGATCATGGTGGCGAAACTATGTAATAAGTCGGTGCCGGTATGTTTGAGTGTGCTGACATTGGAGCGTAGCAATTCAAACAGATGATCTTTGAGTTCAGTCAAGCTATAGGGAATAAAACTTGGAATGTATTGTACGATTTCAAGCTGTAAGCTCTGTAGGGCATGGTCAATGCGTTGACCGATCAGCGCACCTTTGGCCCCTTGTAAATCAAATAAAACAAAGCTGATCAGGCTGCTGATGATCAGGCCCATGATGGTGACCACGATGATGCTGAGCACGATACTGACCGAGAGTCGCGCCCGTTGACCACCAATATATTTCTCTAACAGATCGCCAAGCGAATTAATAATTTCATAAATCACAAAGCCTGCAAAAAAGCAGGCCAATAAACGTAGGGGAATGAGCATGACTAAAAAAGCCAGCATCAGCAGATAGCTGACGATTACGCTTTGGCGATCATTTAAAAGTTTCATGCAAGGTGATCCCTAATCGAGCCAGTTTGAGCTAATTTTTAACCCAATTAAATTATAAAATTTTGGAATTATCGAGATGGCGCGCGCCTTCCAAGATCATCCGAATCATCACCATGGTCTGTTCAGCGACTTCTTGACGCGATGCCTTGGGGATGTCAATCACTTTGGCACCCATGTTAAATACCAATTGGGTGATGGCCTTGGCGACCAGATCGGGATGTGAAAGGTGGCTTTTGTTGAGTTTTTCCAGTCGAATTAAATCATCTTGTAACTCTTGTTCAAAGTAGTTCAGTTGACGTTCAACTGCCAGCTTATACGAGGTCGAGCCGGTAAAGCCTTCGCGCAGTAGCAAACTCAGGTTGCCTTCATCTGCATCAAGCTGTGCGATAAACACTTCAACTGAGCTGCGAATAATACTATTTTGCTTGATCGCCTCAATCCGCGCTTGCTGCAAGATCCGGCGCAGCACGATCCCAGAGCGATCGATCAGCTCAATCGCCAACTCATCAATGTCTTTAAAATGGCGATAAAAACTATTCGGCGCGATGCCGGCTTCACGTGCCACCTCTCTTAAACTCAAGGAGGCAATACTTTTTTGCGGTCCAATCAAATTTAATGCTGCTTGAAATAATTCCTCTTTGGTGATGGTCGCTTTTCGACCCACCGTACGTATTGGAGTCTGTTCTTGAATAAAATTCTTTTCAAGTTCAGAAACTTCAATTTGATCACGTACAGATTTTGGATTCATAGTTTTCAAGCACTTCTAAAAGATGAAGCATTATAGCGCCAGTCCTACACGATGTGAAATAAACAGATACAATACGACTGTGTATACAAGTATATATACATATGTATAATAATTAAAAATCACGCCAAGGTCATTCAATGATGCTCGCTACCCAGACCCCTTCGAAGTCCAAACTTACTTTATTGAAAAGTGTGTTCGATCACGATGCTGCGAACTTTTGGTTGCAAAAATTCAATCCAATCTGGTCCACCCATCAAGCCTTGGGCAAGATCATCGATAAAACCATCACCGCCGATGGCATGGTCAGTCTGCTTTTAAGAACCAACCGCCATTTTCAAATCGGACAGGCGGGTCAGCATCATCCTGTACGGGTCGAGTTGCAAGGCCGCCACTATGAGCGTACCTATAGCTTGACCCAGATCGGGAGCAATCAAGTCTTACTGACTGTGAAAAAAGTCGCCCAAGGCGTGGTCAGTACATGGTTGGTCGATCAGGCACAGATTGGCGATATTATTGAGTTTGGTCAGCCCTTTGGAGATCTGTGTTTGTCCGAGGCACAGCCGAATTTAGTGCTAGTGGCGGCGGGCAGTGGGATTACCCCGA
>JASLJB010000261.1 GCA_030152605.1 Acinetobacter sp.
ATGCTTGGAGATGAGTTATACTCTAAATTAGACGACTGGTCTACTTTTGTTTAGGTTTTATACGATTATGCCGCTTGTTGTGAAGAAGTCTGATTTAAAACGCCAACAAATCCTAAATAGCAGTTTGAGCTTGGTGCTGCAAAAAGGTTTTGTTGGCGTCGGCTTGCAGGAGATATTAAAAAACTGTGGCGTACCTAAGGGGTCGTTTTATCACTACTTTGAATCTAAAGAGACGTTTGGATGTGAACTGCTACGCTATTACATCAGCCAATACCAACAGCGCCTAAACCAACTCTGGGCCACCGATGCCACCGCCAAGCACAAACTCATGCATTACTTCCAGCTTTGGATCCATGATCCAGAGATTGATGCGGGTTGGGCCGATCGTTGCCTGATCGTCAAGTTGGCTGCTGAAGTTTCTGATCTCTCTGAAGATATGCGCATTATTATGGCGCAAGGCACAGACATCCTCACTCAACACATCAGTGATCTGATCCGTCAAGGTGAACTAGAACAGTCGATTGGTGTCAATGCTGCAGCAGACGCAGTGGCGCAAGTGCTGTATCAGATGTGGCTCGGTGCTGCCCTACTCAGCAAACTACATAAAAACAAAAGCGCCTTAGAACAGGCGCTAGAGGCGAGTGAGTTTATGTTGGGGCGGTGAATTAATTAAATAACCTCTGATGTCGATTTTGAAATTTGTGATGCATCCCTTTGCAGCAGGGCGTTGGGCGCTGAATTTTGGCAGTGTGCCTCATGCCACAATTTGCTATATTCTCATACTCTATAAAAGAGCTGACACTTAGGATAAGTACTGTGTTTGAGATCATTGACACACTGAAAAATAAATTAGATCAACAACGTCCACTCTCCAAGTCGATACTGAAAAATCTACAAGAAGATCTCATTTTACGTTGGACCTATCATTCCAATGCGATTGAAGGAAATACACTGACCCTGCTCGAAACCAAAGTGGTGCTTGAAGGCATTACGGTCGGTGGGAAAGCCTTACGCGAACACTTTGAAGCGATTAATCACCGTGAGGCGATTTATTATGTCGAAGATATTATCCGAAAACATGAACCATTTTCTGAGTGGCAGATTCGGAATATCCATCAATTGATTTTAAAAAATATCGATGATGATAATGCTGGCCGTTATAGACAGCAGAATGTATTGATCTCAGGTGCATCACAAATACCGACAGATCACAGCGTATTAAAAGATAAAATGGCGCAATTGATTGATTGGTACAACTTAGAAGCAAACCAATTACACCCAATTCAACGTGCTGCTAAAGTCCATGCCGACTTTGTCTCTATTCACCCCTTTATTGACGGCAATGGGCGCACCTCCCGATTACTGATGAACTTAGAATTAATGAAAGCCGGCTATCCACCGTGTGTAATTACCGTTGAGAATCGCCTTGCCTACTACGAGGCCTTAGATCAATGGATGGCCTTTGGCAAGACTGAACCATTCATTCAATTAGTCGCTGATGCGGTGTTGGAAGGATTTAAGCCCTATCAGGTGGTGTTGGGGATTTAAGCTGGTCGATGCTTTAAAAATTCTTCTATTAAAATTAAGGTCTGTTCAAAGAGCGTGGTTGCATGACGGGTTAAAAAAACAAAAATAATTATTAAAAATCAATAAGATATAAAGAACAATCTTTCGGTTTAAAAGTTATGTAAATTACTAAAATTTTAAGTGACTCCCCCCATTCAAACACCAACGTATTCGATTAATGATTCAACTTTAATTCACTTTTTTTGAATACAATCTCCCAGCTTCGAGTCTCCATAATCGACCAGTCCTCATATCAAAGGTCTGTCCTTCGGCACTAGAGGCGTTGCTGTGAAACGACCATGTTTTACCCTGATCTTTACTGACTAAATACACATCCGCAAAACGTAAAAAACTTTCTGATACTTTTGATCCAACAATTATTAAAATGCCATCATTACTTTGATATAACCCCCCCAGTTTTAAACGATCGCCAAGCTCGACTATATGTTGAGTTTTATTATTAGAAAAATAAATAAATTGTGCTGACTTTTCATTCGACTGGATGCTAAAATTAGAAAAGTCAAATTTTTCAGTTAAAAAATAAAGACCCTTTTCTGATTCTGTTTGAATTGCAGTAATATAAACATCTGGAATAATAGCAATAGGTTTCAACTGATTCATATCGGTTAAGTTTTCTCGCCAAGGTAATGCATACACCTCATTCATGCTTTGCTGCATATTATATTTAAAACAAGATAAATAAAGAGTTTTAGTTTTTTCATCTAAATAATATGCGTCAAATGTAGTCACAATATTATTCAATATATCATCTTCTATTTTTACCCTTAATCTCCATTGTTTCGGTATTTCTATTTTTTTCCAAGTTTCTCCTGCATCACTGCTTCTCCACAGCTCTCTATTCCCACCAATAACATAGCCATACTGACCAGTTTGATCAAAAAGTACCTGTACAATAGGTTTTCTTTTCGACCAATTCAATTGCTTAAATGTTTGGCCACCATCGATTGATTTAAACATTTTATGAATACGCGCATTATCTAACTCTTTACTGGCAGGAAGTACACCTTGTTTATGAAAGTCATAAAAATCTGTTGTTATAAAAATTTTTGATAAGTCATCATTCACCCACCAACTTCCATCTTGAGCAAACTCATTAAATATGATGGAGGCTTTTTGATTAAACCTACCCGCAATCAACCTAATCTGTTCGTGATTCAATCTATCTGAAGATTCTTTCATCCATTCTTCTTCAAAGTCGCGCCCAATGACTTCACCTTTATCATTATAAATATCAACTCTATTTAAAGGTTGTCTGTACGATTGAAACATTAGTCCTTTGGATTGATGTAATCTAAAATCACCACCTTGTAAATCAATTATATTTTCGGAAAAACTGCTTTTTTCATCTGTCCACTTATCCAAGCAGCCTTGTAATATCATTGAAGTAAATAAACATAAGAAATAAAGGATTTTTTTCATTTTGCTTCTATTCCTTTTTTCGTTCATTTTGATCCCAAGAGATACTAGTAACAGCGGTGCCTGAAAGCATTCCATATGAGTCAGTTAGCACACTCGCACCTAAGAAAAAAGGCTTCCAATATGGGGATACAATAAAAGCGACATCTAAGGCTTGATCCCAAGTCTCTTTATCCATCTATTCTTATAAATTAGGTTCAGCCCAAATTTTAATTAAGTCTTTGAGTGGAATTTTTTATATCAACTACGGCCAAGACCATGTTAATTTTTCGATCGTTTATATTTGGTTATTCTTTTCTTAATGACCAGATTTTTAAACATAGCAGAATAAGCGGCGCTTAAATTTAGATCAAGATTGCAAAATCGTTTCACCTATTATGATAGCTTTTACTGAATCTGTTGCCGATACAGTTTTAGAAGCTTTTAAGCCATATCAAATGCTGTTGGGGATTTAGGATGCTAACAGGATTATTTCCTATAGACATTCAGTATGATCGCTGGCTTGAGCACGCCTGCCAAGCGATTTAAATTTACAACTCTCTTTTTCACACGGCGCATCCCTCTGCTACCTGCAATACGTGAATGGCTTTTTGTATGCTAAAATCACGCGCTGAAAATTACCCCTTCAAGTCTGTGATTTCGGATACCCCATCCATCGCGGTCTGTTTTTTAAGTTAGGATCACACATGAACGCCACCCAATCGTCTGAACTGACAGCGCTAAAAAACACCCCTCGCATCAGCGTGGCACCCATGATGGACTGGACTACGCGGGATTATCGCTATTTCGCCCGCCTGTTTAATCCGGATGTCGTGCTGTATACCGAGATGGTGACCACAGGTGCGATCTTGTTTGGTGATGCGGCACGCCATCTGGACTATAACCAACAAGAACATCCGATCGTGCTACAACTCGGTGGCTCCAATCCCAAAGACTTGGCCACCTGTAGCAAAATGGCGCAAGACTGGGGCTATGACGAAGTCAACCTGAATGTCGGCTGTCCAAGTGATCGGGTACAAAATAATAAGATCGGTGCCTGCCTCATGGCAGAGCCAGACTTGGTTGCCGAGTGTATTGCAACGATGCAAAACGCCGTACAAATTCCCGTGACCGTCAAACACCGTATCGGTATCGATGAGATGCAGAGCTATGAAGAGATGCTGCACTTTGTGGATACCGTAGCAAAAACTGGCTGTACCTACTTTGTGGTGCATGCCCGGATCGCGATCCTCAAAGGGCTATCACCCAAAGAAAACCGTGATGTGCCACCGCTGCGTTATGAAGATGTCTATCGCCTAAAACGTGAGCGTCCGCATCTCACCATTGAGATCAACGGTGGTATCAAAACCGTTGCGGAAACTGAGCAGCATTTACAACATGTGGATGGCGTGATGATCGGGCGTGAGGCCTATCACAACCCGTATTTGTTGGCAGAACTAGGTAAGCTCAATGGCTTTGAAGCGCCAGATCGTTTTGAGATCATGCAACAGATGCTGCCCTATATCCAACAACGCATGCAGCAAGGCGCACCGGTATCCGTACTGACCCGTCATATCTTGGGATTATTTCAAAATCTACCGGGCGCGCGTAAATGGCGTCAGGCACTCAGCGGCGGCAATGCCAAAACCTTCGCCGATGTTGAAGCCGCCATCGTCAATATCCAAGCCGCAATGCAACGCACAGAAGACTACCTCCAGTCTACCTCTCCTTTATAAGGAGAGGTTAGGTGAGGTTTTAAGTCTCCTTTATAAGGAGAGGTTAGGTGAGGTTCTAAAAATGATGCACCAAACTCACGCTGTAGTTACGCCCTGGTGAGGTGAAGCGGTCTAGGCCTTCACCTTTATAATCTATCCGGTTGGTGGTGCCGAACTCAGGAATGCTGCGCAGGCTGTCCCAAGTGCTGTATTTTTTATCCAAGATATTAAATACACCGACATTGAACTGCGTGCGGGGATTGAACTGATAAAACGCGGTGAGGTCAGACACGCTATAACCACTGCTGACAAATTTCGCTGTGTGTTGCTCGACGCCGCGCCATGTATAGGATGTGATGACCGTATCTTTTTCCTTTTTCTCGGCGACCATGCGTGTGGTCCATGCGCCGCCCCATTGGGCATCTTCGGGCACATAGCTGAGCTGTACGATCCCAGTGGCGGGTTGAATCGAGCGTAAAGCATCGCCATCACTGTTGCTGCCTTTGGCGATATTGGCACTGAGCGAAAGTTGTAAGCCCTCAGGCAACTTCCAATGCGCAAGATCAATATCAGTTTGTAGTTCAAAGCCATACACCTTGGCATGATCGACGTTGATGCTCTTATAAATATCTAAGGTCTCGATCTCTTTACAGCCATAATATTTACAACTGTCATAGTATTCGTTCGGCTGTGAACCTTGGGTATAGCGCTCTTCGATAAAGTTGCGGTACTGCGAATAAAAAGCACTGGCATTGACCCGATAATGTTCATTCTTAAACTCGGCGCTCAGCTCATGATTGAGTGCGGTTTCGGCTTTAAGCTCAGGGTTGGGGTCAAAATGGTTGTTGCCACGGTGGAATTTAAAATACATCTCTTCGGCTTTCGGTGCGCGGAAACCCTGTGCCAGTTGATAGTTAAAACGCCATTGCTCGCTCGGTTGGTAGCTCACATTGCTTAGGAAACTCACGGCATTGAAACTCTTTTCTGGGTTTTCCTCCGCATCGGGATGGTGCTGATAAAAGTCATAGCGTAATCCGAGTTGCGTGCTCCATTGATCCGACCAGAGCATTTGATCAAGGGCTTTGAAATTAAAGACTTTAGAATGTACTGGCTCAATGATGTTGTAACGGCTTTGATGCACCTCGACGCCTTTGTCATAGAGGGTGTCAATATTATCATTTTCAAATTTCTGTAACTGTCCCTGTAACTGTACTTCAGTGCGGTGTTCGGCACCGAATGCTTGAAAAGGCTGAAAATTCAATCGAGTCGAGAGTTGCTGCTGTTGCTGAGTAAACTTACGATCATAACGCTGTAAGCGCAGATGACTGTCTCGGTCTAAGCCATTGGTGATCGACTGCTGCTCGATTTCTTGATGACTTAAGGTGGTTTTCAGTTGCTTCAGCCAATCATTTTCAGGCGTCCAAATATAGTCGAGGCGGTAACGTGCATAAGGTGAATAATCTTCCGCTAAACGATGCTGTCCAAAGATATCGGAAAAGGATTTTTCCGTGGTCTGCACATCTGCCGTTCTGTTTTCAAAACTGGCCTCGAAAAAATGCGCATCACTGGGCTGATACCCCACTTTAGCCAACAATGACTGCGTCTTGGCATCCACCGGATCTGCCAAGCCACGCGCACTGCCATAAATGTCTTTGCCATCACCATAGGCTTTGGTTTCATGCCCATCTCGTTGGGTATATTGCAACAGCGCATGCATATCGTTATAGCGCAGCGCCCCACCCGCCACATAACGGAACTCTTGGTTTTTAGTGTCATAGGCCAGCTTGGCCAGTCCGCCCCAGTTTTTATCGGTGGTGATAAAGTCATCGACCGATTTGGTGTTAAACACCACGCTGCCACCCAAAGCCCCACTGCCCTCCGCAAAAGAGTTGGCACCTTTATGGACCGTGACAGCACTGATATTTTCTAGCTCAGTACCGTTACGACTGCCATTAAAATAACCATAACCGCGATATACATCTGGCATAAAGCTTTCTGCTTGGGTCATGCCATCCACCACGATCGCAACGCGATCAGTATCGACCCCACGAATGGCATAACCATTGGAACCGGAACGACCGCTTTCCACCACACTGACACCCACGGTATTGGCCACCAATTGGCGTTCATCACTGATCATTTCACGATGCAAACGCTTTTGGTCAAACACATCTTCATTATTGTCACGTTGGGTTTTCTCAGCTTGAACCACGATAGTACTCAGCCTCACTGCCTCGGGTGGCGCTTTAGCGGTTCCAATTTCATGCATCGCCGTTGACTGCACGCTGCCCTGCGTGGGCATCGCCACCGCTTGAGCTTGATCTGTCAACAGATAACCCGCCGGGGTTTTTGCGATCTGAAAGGGGCTGCCACTCAGCAGGGTTGCAAAGGCTTTATCCACGGTATATTGACCATTTAAGGCAGCCACTTGATAGCCTTGCGCATGTGAGCTCTGGATTAAGATCGACACGCGGGCCTGCAATGCCAATTGGTTTAAGGCGTGGCTCAAACTGCCAGCTTGGGTCTGAAAGTGACCACTCACCTGACCAGACTGGGCATGACTGAGTGATGCAATCGACCCACCCAACAATGCCAAAGAAATCGACAGGGCCAATGGTTTCAAGCTTGAAAATGTGCGGTGAGGCAGGTGCATAATCGGTGTACTCATATCTCAAATGATAATCATTAACTTTGGTGCTGCGATTGAATCAGCATGTTTATTATTTATATGACGAAGTTGGGATCTAAAAAGCGCAATGGAATTGAAAATTAATCTACAAGTACAAGCCTGTGCCGTACAGTACGCTCAGGATTTAAGTCATTTGAACCCACAATACGCGTCCTGCAATACGATGTACTTTCAGTTGCGGATACTGCGCCATGATCAAGCCCAGAATCTGATCGACATCTTGTTGTGTATCGATCACACCGTTAATTTTGAATGACTTCAGCGCATCCGCCGAGTAGATAAAGTATTCGGGATAGTGCCGATTCAGCTGTGCGAGTAAGTCTGAGAGCGCCAAATCTTGCGCCACGATTTGACCGTGCTGCCAAGCGCTTTCAGCCATTTGAATCGACATCTGCTGTACCTGACTCAAGCCCTGCGGATCGGCATAGAGACGTTGTCCCTGTTGCACCACAACGACCTGCTGTGCAGCCAAGTTAGACTGCACACGAACCTTGGAATGCAACATATCAATCTGACTATGCTCAGGATATTGCTGTAACAAAAAGCGTGTGCCCAGCGCCTCAAAGCGTGCTTGAGCTGTAGCCACCACAAATGGTCGCTGCGGGTCTTTAGCCACATCGACATAAATCTCCCCTTGTACTAACACCAACTCACGTTGCGTTGCCGTAAAGTTGATCTTCAACGCAGACTGTGCGCCCAAGGTAATGTGTGAACCATCCTCCAGCACAAAGGACTGCGGACTCCCGACTGCGGTTTTATAATCCGCAAAATAGTAGTCAAAAGGTCGCTTATCATTCCCCCAACTCCCGAGCAGCAGGATCAACGTCATGCTCAACAGCAGTATCAAAAGCGGTGTTGAAAATGCGCGCCTGAGCTGATGCTGACTGCTGTGTTCTTCCTCAAGCACCGTATTAAAGTGCTGTGCTGAAATCGGAACTTGGCTAGAGCGTTGTTGTAGTTGCTGGGCAAATTCTTGAAAGTGTTCTAATTCATCTAGTCGATCGGCATGTTGCTGTTGCCAGCGTGCAAAGTCTTGTTCTGCCTGTGCACGTTCGATCGGATCATCACTGTCCAATTGAATCACCCAGAGTGCCAGTGCCAAGTCGAGATCTAGATCCTGCCCCTGTCCTGCTGCAACCGCATCGGCCTCATTTTCAGCATCTGGTGCATGCTTCATGTTTTTCGTTGCTGGGCTTGGGCATAGCACAGCTTTAGACACTGCGCCAAATACAATTGGGTGGAACGTAAAGACATACCGATCTGCGCGGCAATTTCACTTTGCTTATAGCCCTCAAAGTAATACATCAGGAAAGCCTGACGTGCGCTGGGCGCAGCCGGCTCTAAAGCTTGAGTAAGGAAATCTAAAAAGTCGATCAATGCATCTAAGTGCTGTGGCTCAAGCGCCGTCTCATCCTGCAAAGCCTGTTGTGCCAAGCTCTCCAGATAGTTTTTTTCCAAACGATAACGCCGCTGCCGATCGATGAGTAGGTTTTTGGCCATGTTGACCAGATAGGCGCGTGGCTCTTGAATCCCAGTCAGGCTATGCTGACTTTGAAGCAGTTTTAAAAATGTATCTTGAACCAAATCTGCCGCACTAAAGGGATAGGCCACGCGCCGACGCAGCCACTGCTGCAACCAGTCATGATGATCTAAATACATCTCCTGAATCAATTGCTGCTGCATGTGCGCGCCGTGGACAGAGTTCATGAATACAATCAGTTAATCTAAACAATAATTATTATTATTCAATGTGTGAGTATTTGTAAACCAAATTTAAATCAAACGGTCAAAATAAAA
>JASLJB010000297.1 GCA_030152605.1 Acinetobacter sp.
ACCAGAATGGCAGTCCAATCTCGGCACAGTGCAGTTGGTTTATGCCTCACGAAAAGGGCAACGTTTGGTGATGCAGAAGTTAATTGATGCTTTGATCGAAGGACTGCGTGATTTAGCTCAGCAACATCAAGGTTATGTGACTGCGTTTTAGTACTGTTTAGGATTGATGCCCTTCTCCCTCCCGCGGAGAGGGTTTATTAAGCGCTCACCTGCTCCATTGCCCAGGGTCTATCAGTCATCAAGTGGATAAGTCATGATTTATCCACAGTATGCAAGTCAATCCACTCAGGACTAAATACTCGACGCGAGTCCTTCCACAACATCGCAACGCTAGGGTCTGTTGATGAATCCAAGCACCAATATACATAAGCTATTGTTTTATTTAGTCAAACATAAAAATATGCTTTAAATCACTCGCGGATATTCGATCAAATTTAGATCCTTAATCCAAAAACCCAATCACTGAGTATTAAATTTTCAACAATTTAGATTGACAAACGATAATAATTATCAATAATAACAAGTATCGCATTTCAGCTTGTGGAACGCATTAATGTACGTTTGTTTATGTCGTGGAATTACAGATCAAGATATCCAAGATGCAGTCGCAACGGGCTCAGAAAGCTTCCGTGAAGTACGCGATTTACTCGATCTTGGCACTTGTTGTGGACGCTGTGTCCCTGAAGCGCGTGCGATTATTAACGCCGAACTTGCTGAAATTGCAGCGAAAATTTCCGTAGCCGCCTAATTTGTACTCACACTGACCCATCTTTTAATTTTACGTTATTATTCTCATTATAAAAAATCAACCTATGATCGTGAGATCATCTTTCCTTCCCCGCCGACTCAACAAGCGGGTTTATTTTTTTCTAGTTTTTTCTCGATATAGGTCATCAATTTAAGCAGTTTTGTCTGCTTTGATTTCGATTTTCATTTGCCGTTCTATAAAATGCTCGATTGCGTCTCTAGAGTTGGTTAGTATGTTTGCCATTGCCTTATAACGGTTAAGGCTAAAATCGATTTATGGAGCAAGAATCATGAAAGGCAATCGTGATGTAATTAATCAATTGAATCAGGTGCTTTACCATCATCTCACTGCAATTAACCAGTACTTCTTACATTCTCGGATGTTTAATGACTGGGGGATTGAAAAGTTAGGCAGCGCTGAATACAAAGAGTCAATTCGTCAGATGAAGCATGCGGATAAAATCATTGAACGTATTCTATTTCTAGAGGGTTTACCGAACTTACAACACTTGGGCAAGTTATATATTGGCCAGCACACACTTGAAGTGTTGAACTGTGATGTACGTAAAGTTAAAGAAAATATCGAAGCACTTCAAGCCGCAGTCGCGATCAGCGAGCAAAGTCTCGACTACGTAACACGTGACTTGGTGCAAGAAATTCTTGAAAAAGAAGAAGAATACTGGGATTGGACCACAACTCAAATCGATCTCACAGAAACTGTCAGTATTGAAAACTATATTCAAAGCCAAATGTAATGTAAGCCGATTTGATCTGCTTTGATTATTAAAAACTGAAAATCCCCGCCAAGTTCAACTTGACGGGGATTTTTTATGCCCCTCAATCAGAACGTTGCGCTTAATCTGTACTGCTGCTGTTCGAACTGAGTTCTGCATATTGATAGGTCTGTCCATGCAGTTGCTTGATGATCCAAAGCTGATGCTCAGCTTCAGTTTTTTGATGATTGGCTGCAAGCAGTTGCGCATACTTATGTAGGTCATAGGCTGAGGCAGAGTTGGCAACCACACGTGCAATATGCTGCAATTCTGCATCTGTCATCGTCTGCTGTGGATCGAGATGAATCCACCACACCCGCTCCTCAAACTGCGTCAGCACCCAGATCTTACGCTGCATCACTGCCTGCTGTTCTGGGCTGAGAAGGGTTTTACTGGCATAAGCACTTTGTTGTTTGTACAAGTCATAGTCGCGATACACCACCGCCGTCAGCGTCAAGCCAAGCACGATCACGACACTCACCAGCAGCGCAGGCAGTTGAACACTCGGCAGTTTCGGATATTGCGCCTGAATCAGGCCGAGTAAGAAACCCATCGGCAATAGGAAGTAGGCATAATGCAGCGGATACTCAAGCAAGCCATGGATCAAGATCGCACAAACCATCAAGGTGGCCACCATGGAGATGCTTTCCTTAACACCTCGGTTGAGCCAGTACAACCAACAGATCAGATAGAGTAGGATCAATCCACCGATCGGTATCCCGTTCCAGACCAATAGATCCAGCGCAAAATTATGCGAACTTTTGTACCACTCATGGCTTGGATAAAGATCAAATGCTGCGATTTGCGCCATGCCGGTTTGGTTCCAACCATAGCCAAACCAAGGTTGCTGACTCAGTGCAACCAAGCTTTGATTCCACATATCAAAACGCAAATAACCTGAGGATGCACGTTCCACCACAGAGGTCGTCGCCACCACATCTTGTTCAGAGAAAGAAGCGATCCATGCATTGAGTTGTGGCAGAAGTGCAATGATTACAACAAAACTCGTCATCCATGCCAGCATCTTGGCGAAGTTAAAACGCATCGGACGGTTATATTGTTTAATGCCCCAGTACGCCAACATGAATAAGCCGACCACCCAAGAGGTTCTTGACTGGGTTAAGGCGATGCAGAAAACAAATAACAATGCGATCGGGATCAACACACGCTTGGGCAGCAATCTTTTTTCAAATAAATACAAGCAACCCAATACACTCATGGTCAGGAAAGTGGCCAAGTTATTCGGTTGGGCAAAGTTGGCATAAGGCCGATTGCCTTTGAGCAGGTTCATATAGGGTGTGAAATACTGGCTCAGATCCAGCCACTGACATATCGTGATCACACTACTGAGCAATCCAACGCCGACGACCAACAGGCTAAAGCGCTTAAACACGCGCTCACGGGCAGCATTCCCCAGAGACAGTTGATAGCCTGCCACAGTCATTAACCAGAACATCAGTAGATAAGCGCTACCGAGTAAAGCATTGCTCAAATACAGTACCTGTCCAAAGCCCCACTGTATCAGCGGTATCGTGATAAACAGTGCAGCAAACCACTGTGGCTTGGGGATTTTCAGGGAAGAATTGACAAATAAACCCAACAGACTCAGGGCTACCAAGAAGGTCAGCAGCTCGCTACCAAAGGTCGTCCACGGTGTTTTATGGAACGGCAGCAGCCACGCAGCGGCAAGCAAAATGGCGCAGAGAATAGGAAAGAATGCTCTCATAAGACCAGTGTTAAAAAAAGATGCCCATTATATACAGCCTTTGCCGGCTTTATGAAAGATGAAGGGAGTTAGCGGCTATTTCCATGGTCTTAGGTTGACGATCTTAAATGCATCAGCTTTTTCTTTGTTGATGAGGACAACCATATCGAGGTGGCTCGATTTAAGCGGTAACCACGCATTCGCTTTAGCGTACTGTTTTAATATCTCATCCACTTCACGCTTTGAGTTATAACGATAGAGTTGACTAAGAGGCAGAGACTGCTGTTTAACTTGATTGAAATGTAAATCTAAAGCTTCGTACAGCATTGGTTGCATACTCGGAGAAATTCCAGTTTCCAACTCCTCAAATAAACGCTGTGATCTTTCAGCATCACTCTGGCTTTGCTTTACTGCACTCCAAGCAGGCTTGAAAAAAGTGAGTTGATCATATGGACTTGATACTCTTTTGATTTGTTCTGAAGAAATATCTCTCGCCTGAACCAAATCAAATCGAGCGGTATCAAAGACGATCCATACTGGACGACTCATTGCAATGCTATACATGCCGTAAACTAAAGCACTGATTTGAATCAATGCAATTATGCTCAGATCGAACTTAAATGAAGGTTTAGTTTGATCCGCAACAATGAAAGTCAGCACCGGACCTAAAATCGTATCGATGACTAACATCATGATAAAAATATCCGTTACACCGACAGCAAGTGCCAAGGGATATGGATGCCAAATAAAATATACCCAAATCAGACTCAAACTAGCGAATAATAATGACACGGCCAAATGGATCGCAAACATCTTCAAACGAAAAGCAGTGAACCAATTTTCAAATATATTCATACTGTAGTTTTATATTTAATAAGATGAGTTTAAATTCATATCGCTTTAAAAACTGATTGTTGTAGTGGTCAACTGAAAGTGAAGTGTATTAGGCCATTTCCCTCTACTATCCAACACCTAAATCTCCCCTAACCCCTCTTTGCCAAAGAGGGGAATTACTTTAAAATCAATGCCTAATATGATGCGCAACGCTCCCTCTTTGAAAAAAATGAGTGGCACTGCTGCGCAAAGAGAAAATTTCTAATATACAATTGATTTTTAAAATAATATTCAAAAAATTATGAGTCAGCATCCTTTTGTTAACAAGCATGAAGACTCGGAGAAATTTAAAAAATATCAGTTAATACGACTAGAACTCAGTACAATCAAAAACTTATGTGTTAAGTATTCTTTGGTTCTTGACAACTCGTTGGCAGACGCTTCTCTGGAATACCATTTTGTTCTGAAGGTGCACATACCCATTTCGAAATCTGTCCTGCATCATTATTCCATTCTGGTTTAAGTTGCATACCTTTATCTTTATTTGCACCAGAATTAAATCCAATAGTGATCAAACCATCATTTGTAACTCCCACACTATTGGTAATAAAATATTTTCCTGTTAACTGATTGGCTTGAACTGCGATCGAATAAGCAAGTCCTCCTGCTTCTAATTCAGCAGTTCGTGGTAAATGACCTTGATCAGCAGCAAATGTTGCAATATCCGCTTGTAATCCTGCAGTGGCTTTAAAGCCTTCAGTAGCTTGGGCACGCGCCGTATAGTCTTGATAAGCTGGCATTGCAATGGCAGCTAGAATCCCGACGATCGCGACCACGATCATCAATTCAATTAATGTAAAACCCTGTTGTGCTGTTTTCATATTCAATCCTCTACCTGGATAAGTTGATCTTTCTTGGTTTTCTGCTATGTGGGCTGGATTGATGTCGACTGATATCTAAATCCATGCTTTCAATTATTTTATTTATTAAGAACAACTAAACAATGATTATTTTATTTGCCATGATCAAGGGTCAAAAATAAAAAAAAACTGACAATATTTGTCAGTTTTTTAACGCGAGCATCAGAATGGTTATTTTAGGATGATGGGCAGATCCGAGAGCTCGTTCATGACCGTGGCATGTTGTAGTTGATCAAACTCATTGAAGATCCGACCAATTTCATTCACCGCCTCACATACGGACTGCTTGTATTGTCTGTTTCTTAGTGCCGTGATCATCTCGCTACAAATCGTATCCCAACACTGTTGTGTGGTCAGTTGCTTGATACCGCGATCAATCACGATCTCAACCGTCTGCTCACATAAGTTGAGGTATAACAACACCCCACTGTTATGCTCGGTATCCCAAACACCCAATTCAGCAAATAACTGCTGTGCGCGTAAACGCGTATCCATGTGATAAGCCACTTGGCCTGGTAGATGCCCTTCGATCACCACTTGAATCTCACCGACATGATCTTGCTCAGCTTTTTGCACTGCTGCCGCAATATCTTTTTGATCCTGCTGGCTAAAATAGCGCTTGCTCATCGGTAGATAGAACAAGTGCTTGAGCCAACGTTTTACACTGGGCTGAACCGGATCTTGTAACTTAGGTGTAGTGACAATTTTTGTCGTATCTGTTGTCGTTACCATGAGCCTGATGCGCCTCCACCGCCAAATCGACCACCGCCGCCGCTAAAGCCGCCACCGCCTCCACGACCTCCACCGCCGCCGCCACGTCCACCACCGGACATCAACGCCTGTAGGATCAACTGCGCTAAGGGGGTGACGAGCATAAAGAATAGACCAAAACCGATAAATAAACTGTAGATTACGCCTGATCCATAGATCAGTCCTGCAGCAAAACCGGTTACGCCCGCAGTCGCGGCACTGATACGTTTACCGATAAACATCGAGGCAAAAGCACCGATCAAGAAAATCACGATCGCTGTGTTAAAAATTTGACCCTGTGCTTGTTCTTTCTGCATCGCATCATGTTGACGCTGTGCCAGATCTTGGGCGGCTTTTTGTGCCACCTCAGGGTCCATATTCAGGATACGCTCGATCTCGTTCACGCCTTGCTGAATGCCAAGACCATATTGGCCTTCACGAAATGCAGGGGTAATTTGATTGCGGATGATACGACCCAAAACGATATCGGGTAGTACGCCTTCAAGCCCATAACCGCTGGCAATATGAATCCGTCGATCGTTGGCTGCAACAGCGATCAGCAAGCCATTGTCCTGACCTGCTGAACCATATTTCACTTTCTCGGCCAAACGTAAGGCAAAGTCAGCAATGCTCTCTTGGCCTGTGGTCGGGACGATCACGATACCGATTTGTGCTTTGCCTTGGCGATAGATCTGATCGATTTGCTGTTCCAGACTTTGCTTTTCAGCAGCGCTGAGAATATTGGCCTGATCGACGATCGCGGCGTTGATGGTGGGTAAAGCCACGATCGGATCAGCACTGCCAGTATCCGCAGTGGCCTGTGCCGAATCGCGTGATCGAGTTGGCTCGGTAGATGAGGACTGAGCCGCAGCAGTGTTGTTTTGAGAAGTATTTGAGGCTTGGCCCAACGGAGTGGCATGACCCTGCTGCTGCAACTGCTTGAGCAAGACCAAGTCATCGGTTTGCGTGGCTTCAGTCGCATGCGCAGTCGGCTGTAGCCACATGCTCATCGACAAGACACAAGCGATCAACATCAGTGCTGCTCGGCGCAGACTGGCCCGCGATATGATCACGCTCACTTTGCTTAAACTCAACATGGCGCTACCCTTCTGTTTCATTTGCAATGACTTATTCAAAGCTCACTGTCGGCGCTTTTTCAGCACCCGCTTCAGCAGCAAAGTTCGGTTTGGCTTTCATGCCAATCACTTTGGCGGTCATGGCTTGTGGGAACTGACGCACATAGGTGTTGTAGTCCTGAACCGTGGTGATGTAGCGATTACGCGCGACGGCAATGCGGTTTTCTGTGCCTTCTAGCTGAACCTGTAAATCTCGGAACTGTTCATTGGCTTTGAGATCAGGATAGTTTTCACTCACCGCCAATAGACGTGATAAGGCACCAGTCATTTGCGATTGCGCTTGTTGGAATTTTTGGAACAGTTCTGGATCTTCAAGCACTTCTTTATCGACTTTTAAACCTGCGACATTGGCACGTGCTTGGGTGACTTCGGTCAATACAGCTTGTTCATGTTTGGCATAGCCTTTGACCACATTGACGAGGTTGGGCACTAGATCGGTACGACGTTGATATTGGTTTTGCACCTCAGCCCATGAAGCAATCACCCCTTCGTCTTTGGCCTGTAACGTATTATAGCCACAGCCTGAGAATAACAGTGTGCTGGCCAGCGTGGTTGCGATTAAAGTTTTTTTCAAAGAATTCATTGATCCGTCCTCAAGTATTTATTTATATTCGACCACATAATAGTGATTTTAAACATAATTCTTCTTCAGTTTGTATGATTTGGTATATTTATTCCACAACACCGAAAAATAAAAAAGCCACCCGAAGGTGGCTTTGATTTCACATGTAATATCACGTGTTAGATCGACATTATTCTTCGTCTTCGCGCTCTGGCAAGTCTTTGACTGCTTCAGCGATTAAACCAAACATATAGTTGCCATAGGCATTGGTTTTATCATAGTGAAAACGTAGACGTGGTGTCACACGTGTTTTAATGCGACGACTCAATTCTTGACGTAAAAAGCCAGATGCTTTATTTAAAATATCTAAAGTATCTTTGTGTGCTTGCTCATTTTGATCATTTTCAAGTTCACGTCCCATCACGGTTACATAGACATCTGCATAACCAAGATCGGGGCTGACTTTGACGCTTGAGATGGTCACGAGACCACCCAAGCGCGGATCTTTGAGCTCTTGGCGAATCATCTCTGACAACTCACGTTGTACAGAATCACCCATTCGCTTAAGACGCTGACCACCAGCCATTAAAGACTCCGTTTAACCATTTGAACACTATAGACTTCGATCTTGTCGAGTTCTTTAATGTCGTTATAACCTTTCACCGCAAGACCACATTCGATACCCGCACGGACATCGTCAACGACTTCTTTATAACGGCGTAGTGATTCGAGTTCACCTTGGAATACCACCACGTCATCACGAAGTACGCGAATTGGTTTGTTACGGTAGATCGTACCTTCCATGACCATACAACCCGCAGCTGCACCGAACTTACTTGAACGGAACACTTCACGAACTTGCGCAACACCTAGGATCGTTTCACGATGTTCAGGTGCCAATTTACCGCTCATGGCATCTTTCACGTCATCAATCAATTCATAGATGATGCTGTAGTAACGGATATCGATACCGTCTTGATCCGACTTTTGACGCGCTGTGGTATCGGCACGG
>JASLJB010000339.1 GCA_030152605.1 Acinetobacter sp.
AAGGGTAACAATATAATAATCGGTAGCACACTCGTATCCAATGTCGTGAATAGGCCGAAACCTAGTGTGAATCTTATCTTTCAAGGATTACAGGAGCCCAAGGAGAGTTCCAAAATTCTAAATCTTGAAAGCCAAATGAAATGTGTAATGAACAAAACCAAGTTGTGTTGCGCAACTTGTGAAATAAAGCGTGTCTCGGTCACATTTTTACATAAAACGTCAATGCGCATCGATATTATTACACGGTTAAAACAACATCAATCATTTTTGTACATTGATTTAATTATAGGAGCTTAAAGCGCGGCTGCTCGTTTTATTGTAGGGGAATGCACAAATTATAAACGAACACATGATCAGATGAGGCTGAGCGGCACAAGATGGTGCTGATGCTGGGCAGTTCAAGCGAGCAGCAGACGCTTTTGCTGCCATGACACTTTACTTGAGTTGCATTGTATTGGATATTTTTGACTGAAGAACAACAGCTTGCTGCGGTCTCAAACTGCGCTGAAGTACAGTTTGAAACCAGTCTTATGAGCAGCTTGAAACCGGTCTTAAGAGCAGCTTGAAACCGGTCTTAAGAGCAGCTTGAAACCGGCAAAGACGGATCATCATCGACATGCATCAAACGGTTTAACTCATGCTGTTCGGTTTCACTGAGTTGTTGAATTTGCTCAAAGATCAATTGCGCTTTGGATTGCTCATCGCTGAGGGCCTCATCACAGGCACCGACGCCTTGCTGGTTTGGAGCATTTTGTGCTTTGAGATGGGCATTGGCCTGAGGCTTATTGCCTTGCAGTTGCTGATAGAGATTTTCATAGTGCTGCCAAGTGTCTTGATGTTTCAGCAGCTTTAAATTTTGATCTTCAAGTTTGAAATACTGAAAGGCATAGGCGTTATCCAACAACTCACTGCGTTGCCCTGTGGCAATAATCTGTAATTGCGGAAAGGCCTGATGCAGTCGGTCGAGGATCATGCCGCAATTGTCCCCATCTAAGCCTTGATCAATTTGATCGATCAGCAAGATGCCTTCACCCTCTTGGCAGGGATAGAGGCTGAGTGGATTGAGTAAACATAAGCGGCGCACCACATCACCGACCAAGGCGATCCAAATCTTCAGACTAGAAGGCAGTTGTTGATAGAGGAAGTTTTGATCCTCATAGCAGACCATCAACTGCAATTTGGGTTGATAGTCGATATAGATGTCAGTTAATTCGGGGAACACCGTTCTTAAACAGTATTTGAGGGCATTTAAGTGCGGTGAGTGTTGTTGCGCATGAATGTTCGAGATCGCTTCATCAAGATGATCCACCGCCTCTTCCTCGATGAATATATGGTCACTTGGCAGTGGCTTGGCGTCGATCAGTTGCTGAAAAAGCAGCGCACTGTGCGCATTTTCGATATCAGAGACTTCACGTAACCATTCAAAGAAACGTGCAAAGGTGGTGAAGGGGATCGCCGCATATTCATAGGCAGCATAGCTTTGGAAAATACTCGGATTGTTTTTACTGAGCAGATTGATCTCGTTGATAAAACGTTCACTTGGATAATAGGCAATCATCGGCAGACCCTGTAAGGGATCTTGCTGCGTGGCTTTATAGTACAAGCCGATGCATTGTTCGAGTTGCTTGGTTTCGACCCGACTGCTGCCGACATCACCCGGGCCGAGGGTTTTATACAGTTGCCAATGACAGCTGTTGAGTTGCTGAAGGGGCAGGTCGCTGCCCTCAGGTAACTGTCCGATCTCGCTCGGAAAGCGCACCCCGATATCGATCTTGGATTGGCTGCGCTGCTGCATGATGTCCTGATCGAGCATCACCACCCCAGCGCTGCGTAGATCTTTAAAGCGGGCTGAAAACCAAGTCAAAGCTTGATAGATATTTTTTACGATCGCGGTTTTACCACTGGCCTGATCCCCCAGGATCAAGCTGACTGGATGGCTTTCGGACTGGAAATTAATTTTTAAGTCTTGAAAATGATAGCTTTGTTTGAGTTGTAAATAATCGACTTTCATGGATCACCTCATTGTGCTGTGGCCATCGTTAAGGAACGGCCACTTTATTTTTTAACGGTGTTTTTAGCTTCAATTGTTGTACTAAATCATAAATGTGATGAATGTTCAGGCTCACTTTAGCACGGGTGCATGCCACATATAAGAGCCGTAATTCTTCATCACTAATTTTATGTTCTAAACCGTTAATTTTAAACTGATAGTCGTCTTCGATATGCACCCGATTCCACTCCAAACCTTTGGCCTTATGTGCAGTCGAGATAACATAATCGGCGCGTTCAATCGGGGTGATTTTGGCAAGGGCTTTTTTCAGCGGATCGGTGCCGTGGTCATCGACCAACTTCACCAAAGGCTTGATATCACTGCCGTCATTGGTTTCACAGTATTCATGCACATCGTGCCATGAGTTAAACCATGCCAGTTCCGGCACATCGACCACGCGCTTGCCTTGTTTGAGCAAACTGGCCGCATCGACAAAACGATTCAGCTTGGCATGATCGGCCTGTAATCCGACTTTTTCACCTTGGACCAAACCGGAGAGTAACAGTTCCATGGCGCGTGCATTGGTACGACACAAGATCGCATCACGCATTTTGGTATGCGGCTTGTTCACGGCCTTAGAGTTGCGATCCGGGTTGCCGAGCAGCGGCACGGTTTCATTTAGACCGCCCAGTAAGCTGTTGGCAACACTGGCGATCTCGTCACCAAAGCGAAATGAGGTGGTGAGGCGCGTGGCCGGCAAGGGCAGCTGCTGCATGGCATTCACCGCACCGCGCCAAGCATAAATTTGTTGATGTGCATCACCGACATAGATCACTTGAGTCTGACGTTGACGCAGCAAAATTCCCAACATCAAGGGGTCAGCATCTTGGGCTTCATCAAACAAGACATAGTCGGCCGGGATATTCGGCTCAGACAGCGCCCAGAGTTTCAGATAAATGTCGTGTCCAATCCCGGCTTCATGCTGTTGATCGATCGACTCCAGCCAACGCCGTTCTACCGCAGGATATAAATGCTGTTGCAAGCTGTCGATATCATCTGGATGCAACCATGACGGTGCTTGGATATGTCGGGGTGCTGGATACTGCGAACTGGTCGAGCAGAAGTAGCTGACCGCATTGGCGACTAAACTGGCCAAGCGGCTTGGCATCAGCGCATATTTTTCATAACGCCCACCCATCATACGACGCAAAGTAATCGGTTCGAGTCGATATTCATTGGCGATAAAGCTCGGGCTTAAACGCGGTAAACGCAATTTATCGGTAATGCCGCGCGGCACACTGCGATAGGCCAACGAGTGAAACGTGCGGCAGTCCACATTTTGGTGAAAGCGTTGCTGGGCTTCGGTGGCGATGGCTTTGTTAAAGGCCAAATACATCCCACGTCGGCGCGGCATGGCCGCACTAATCATTTGTAAGGTGGTGGTTTTACCCGTGCCAGCATAGGCAATCACTTTAAATGATTGGCCTTTTTCAGCTTGCGCGATGGCAATACTTTGTTCGGAGGTCGGACGAAACGAATCGGGCACAGTGATCAAGTCTTATTTAATGGGTGGCATTTTGAGCGGATCGAGTATAGCAAAGATTGATCGTCGATGCTGACTATCCACCTTCAAGTCGTGTCGCGCTTGGTCGTTGCATGGCTTGCTGAGGTGCAGTTTGATCGCAGATCAAAATCACGACTTTTGTATTTTCCCCTTTAGTCACTTGTCTTTAAATTGACCCAATTCTGCAACCAAATGGTCATCTGCAGTTCTTACACTCGTTTGGGGGAAAATAATTTTAAATTCAACTTATTGAGTATGACTATGACACAGCCAGCCAGCCAACCGACGCGCCGTGAATTGATCAAATGGTTAGCCAGTATTCCATTTTTACCTTTAGGGGCCATGGCCACATCCGCAACTTTGGTCGGATGTAGCGATGATGATAAAGATCTCAGTGTTGCACCACCGGTTAAACCTGCACAGCTCAAGACTGCGACCTTTCGCCCGATGGCCGCACCGACCCTGAAAGATCCGAGTGCCATGGCCATGACCGCGGTTGCCTCAGCTTTGGCCGTGACCTGGGATGATCAAACAAAAACTGAATATCAGTTGGCCTATAAAACCTTTTTCAAGACCGGTGAAACAGTCCAGAACTTGGCTGGCGGTGAGATCTTGGCTGGCGGCTACTATGATATTCGCAATCAACCGATTATGGATCGTTCAGGCAATGGTGCTGCGCGTCAGTTCTTTTCGGACTGTCCAGATGGTTCCTCGTTATTGACCATCAAAGATGCCAAAGTTGCAGGCGTGAAAGGCAATACCGTATTTGCCGTGGTGCAGTTTGAATACACCACACGTAACTTGGGCGGCGAGAATATGTATGGCAAATTGCCATCACCGATCGCGGTCTTGACCCTTGATCAAGACCCGAAAACTGGTCATCTCAACTTGGTTAAATATCACAACGTCGATACCTCGAAAGTACACGGTTTATGGATCACCTGTGGTGCCAGTCTGTCGCCGTGGGGCACGCATCTATCGAGTGAAGAATATGAGCCGGATGCCTTTGATCAAAAAGCCGGAACCGAACTACAGCTGCTCAAAGACTTTAGTCAGAACCTGTATGGCGATGCCAACAGCGCCAATGCCTATAACTATGGGCATATGCCGGAAGTGATCGTCAATCCAGATGGGAGCGGCAAGATCATCAAACACTATTGCTTGGGGCGTATCTCGCATGAGCTGATCCAAATGATGCCTGACCAACGCACCGCTTTGATGGGCGATGACTATACCAATGGCGGTCTGTTTATGTTTGTGGCGGACAAGGAAAAAGACCTCTCTGCCGGTCACTTATACGCGGCTAAATATTTAAATGAACTAAATGAAAGCTCAACCGCACAGATACAGTGGATTCATCTCGGTCATGCCAGCAGCAAAGAGATCGATGACTTGGTCAACGTGCGCAACATCCAAGCCCAAGAGATCATGCAAAGCCTGACTGAAGACCCGAATGATGCCAGCTTCACCGCGATCATCCTCAACAAGCAAAAGCTCTGGGTCAAAGTCAAACCGGGCATGGAAAAAGCCGCAGCCTTCCTCGAGACGCATCGTTATGCCGCGCTCATGGGTGCCAGTATGGCCTTTACCAAAATGGAAGGCACCACGGTGAATGCCAAGGACAAAGTGGCTTACTCGGCATTGGCCAATATCCAAGACTCAATGATCCGTGACAATGCCAGTTGGCGTGCCGAATACAACGTTGCCTTCAAGCAAAAAATCTCTGCCGGCGGCATCATGGCACATGATCTGGCGGGTGCAAAAAATGATACGCTCGGTCAAGCCATCAACAGTGACTGGGTGCCTTATCAAACCCATATGCTGATGATGGGTGAAGATATCAGTGCCGCCAACGATCCGCTCGGCGTCGGCAATACCGCGCATCCAGACAAGATCGCCAGTGCGGACAACATCAAGTTTTCTGAAAGCTTACGTACCTTATTTATCGGCGAAGACAGTGGCAATCACGTCAACAACTATCTCTGGGCCTATAACGTCGATACCAAGTCGCTAGATCGTATCTTGTCTTGCCCAGCGGGTGCTGAAGCGACGGGTCTACATGCGGTCGATTCGATCCACGGTTGGACCTATATCATGAGCAACTTCCAACATGCGGGGGACTGGAATAGTCTGCATAAACAAGTAGTTGATAAACTTGATCCACTGATTCGTCAGAACTTTAATGATCGTTTCAGTGCTGAAGTCGGCTATATCACCGCCGATCCAATCGCCCCATCGATCGAGAAAAAAGCCATCTAAAACTAGCGTCTACGCGCCATTCGGGTTTATGCGCCATTCAGTTTAAAGAGGCATTGTCCAAGCGCTGTAGAGCGGTGCTTGGGCTTTTTGTTTTTTAGATTCACTACTCACCCCCAAGCCTTAAAAACAGGCACTAAAACTTTCAACCAACTCAGAGGCGTTGGATTTTTTCCACGCGATCGAGATATCGCAATTCTCAGATTGGTCTAAAGCAAAACAATGCAATTGGCGTTGTTGTGCCTGTTGCAGATAGACACTGGGAATGACGCTAAAACCCATCTGTTGTTGGATCGCGTCAAGCAGCAAGGAATAGGATTCGATCTCACACTGGCGTTGGAAGCTGATCTGATGCTGTGCCAACCAATGTTTCAATATCAGATCATGCACACTCGGTGTGCCATGACTGAACAGGATTTGATCTGCAGCCTGTTGTTTAAAGGCATGCAGACTGCTGTGATTGCAGACCAAATATAACTGCTCGCTAAACAGCATCCGCGACTGTAGCGAGGGGTGTGCCAACTGACCCGCCACAAAAATCAGATCATAGTGTCCCTGTAACAACTGTTCGATCAATTCTAAGGAGTTGGCACAGGAGATCTTTAGCTCAACCATTGGATATTGTTTTAAAAACTGAATGGTTTGCTGCTGGATATAGTGTTCTAAGACACTGTTTAAAGCACCGATCTGCAACAGCCCAATCAATGTGGACTGTTTAAATAGCTCTTGGCAGCGTAGCGCTTGTTCGAGTAATAGTTTGGCGCGTTGATAGAAGACCCGTCCTTCGGGGGTGATATTGAGTTTACGGTGTTGACGATCAAATAAGGCCACACCCAAATGACCCTCCAATTCCTTGATACGTGAGGTGATATTGGAGGGAACGCAATGCATTTTTTCTGCTGCTGCATGGATGGTGCCTTGTTCAACCAAGGCGCAGAACAGCGCAAGTTGTGAAAGTTTGAGGGTCATATCTCCTCCATCAGATCGCGGGGGCTAGGATTAGGCTTGGCCCAGATCAATGACCCGATCCGCGCTATCAATCGTGGACTGACGATGCGCGATAAAGATCCGGGTGATATTTAGGGCTTTAATGGCTTGATTAATCAGCGCTTCATTGTCTTGGTCCAGATGGCTGGTGGCCTCATCCATAAACAGAATCGCCGGTTGGCGATACAGCGCACGTGCAATCAATAAACGTTGTATTTGTCCACCAGAAAGACTGTTGCCGAGTTCGCTGATCAGGGTTTCAAAACCCATCGGCATGCGCATGATTTCGGCTTCGATATTGCAGGCCTGCGCCACCGCAATGATGCGTTCATGGTCTTTGTCCAGATCAAAGGCAGCGATGTTGTCTGCGATTGAGCCGGCAAATAAGCGATCGTTTTGCAGTACGCAGGCGATGGCTTGGCGGTAGTTGTTCAGCCCAATCTGATGAATATCCTGATCATTGAACAGTAATACCCCGTGCTGCGGGGTCAGCAAGCCGGTCATCAGCTTGAGTAAGGTGGATTTACCCACGCCCGAGGGACCAATGATGGCAACACTTTCTTGGGCGTTGATGCGCAGGCTTAGGTTGTGGATGATCGGTGCATTCAAGGCATCATAAGCATAGCTGAGGTTTTTGATTTCAAAGGCTGCGGCTTGATCCGGCGCCAGTAAAGGGCGAGGGTCTTGGCTGGCTTCGGGCGGACTGAGCGCGATATCGGCCAAACGCTCGTGATGCAGCGACAGCATGCGCAGTTCTAAAACCAAATTCACCAGATGTGTGGCACGTTCAGCGAACTGACTGCGATATAGGTTAAACGCCACAAACATCCCCAAGGTCAGCTTTTGGTCGATCACCATCGCGGCACCGAGCCACAAGATCAGGATCTGATCCAGCATATTCATCAAACTACTGACCCCGCCATAGAGCAGATCCAAGCGGGTGACACGGATGCCGGCATTGGTGCTGTCAATATTGAGATTCATCCATGTCCGGGTGCGCGAGGCATTCAGCCCCAAGACTTTGAGGGTCGCGATGGCATACATGCTTTCCATAAAGTGCGAGTTGACGTGGGCAGTTTTGACGATGACCGCTTCGGTGGCTTGGCGATAATGATGAAAACTCAGCACACGTAGCAGGATATACAGCAGGGTAAAACCCAGCACTACCCACAGCAGCCAACCGGCATACAGATACATCATCAGCATTAGGCCCAGTGCCATGATGCTGTCCACAACCCCACCCACCAGTCCAGTGGTCAAGCTGTGACGCACCGCATCTAGGGAGAGAAAGCGCGATTGGATATCACCGGGGTTGCGTTTTTCAAAATAACTCAGCGGCAGTTGCAGCAGGTGACTAAAGAAACCTTGTTTCCACTGGATATTGAGGTAGGTATCCATCAATAAACTGATCCAAGCGCGGGCCATACCGATCAGGGTGCGAAACAAGGTAAATGCAAATAAGCCCAGACAAATCAGGCTTAATAGATCATGATCTGCCGCCACAATCACATGGTCCATGACCAGTTGTGTGCCGATCGGCAGTAGTAGGTTGATCCCTTCGAGGACCACGGAGAGGGCAAAGATTTTCAGTAAAAAACCAGTCAGGCCATCGATGTTTTTGACCAGATTGAAGAAGCCAAGCCGTTGCCGCGCTTGCTCGGTATTGAAGTGGGCATTCGGCCATAGTTCAAGCGCGACCCCAGTAAAATGCAGCGAGAGTTCTTTGAGTGTGACTTGGCGCCGACCAAAAGCAGGATCATAAACAATGGCATGCTTGCGTTTGAGCGTC
>JASLJB010000340.1 GCA_030152605.1 Acinetobacter sp.
TCGATAAATTGAAAGACCAATAGTCCAGTAATCAGTACTGCTGTAAAAGCGATCTTGATCCAATTGACCGTTGCTGTATTCATTTCAAATCTCCTTTTGCTGATGCACATTGTATCTTGTTCGGGCTACGATCAAACTTAGACCGACTCCAACCCCCATCACTGTAGCACCAATTGCAAAAAGTTGTTGGTATTCAATGCTATTCACTAATAAATAACCCATGCCAAGCCCGCCGATTAACTGTGCAATGGCAAAGACCATGACGGCAATTCCCCATGCTTGGCGATGCCGCGCACTGCTCACAATGTCCGCAAGTAAGGTGGAACTAAGGGATACCGTGGCGGGGTTCATCGCACCAGTGAAAAATGAAGAGAGAGTCAGCAGCAGCGGCTGATCAAAATAGGCCGGTAAAAAGATCGCGATCGCGTAAATCAAATACAGCCGCCATAGTGCGCCGACGCCACCCCAACGTCTCACGCTGATATAGGCGATGAGCGCGCCAACCAGAGAACCCACGCCGTAAATCATCCATTGCAGATTGGCGAAATTTTGCGGGCGATATAGATGATGCACCATGAAATCCACCCAGAATAATGAGTGCGGAATATAAGCCACAGCACTCATAAAGTAGGCCGCGATGACTAATCCTGCGATCCAGTATTGTCGGCGGGTCAAGGCAAATTGCAGCGTTTGGGTCGATGGCGTCTGCTGCGCAGTGGAAGGCCGCTGTTTAATCTGGTTGAGCATCAGCGCCAGGATCAACGTGAGAATTAATCCAAGTGTACCCAGCGCATACCATGCAATCGCCACACTTAAATGTCCCAACTGTGGCAGTAAGGTGGTGGTGAGTAACACCCCAAGACCGATGCCACTAAAGGCGATGAGCCCCAAGAGGTGTTTTTGTTCGGGTAGGACTTGCTTTAAGGCAAAACTTGGACCCAAGACCATCAAGAATCCACCAGTCACACCTGAGAGCACCCGCCAAAATAAATACCATGCATCGGCGAAGCCCTGCATGCCACAACACAGCAAACTGATGCTGCCGAGTAGAGCGCTGTATAAAATGACTCGTCCAATCTGAAGCTCTTTAATCGCGGTAAATGCAATCACTGCCCCGATGAGATAACCGATCAAGTTAGCGCTGGCCAGTTCGCTGGCAAATTTAAGATCCCACCAATGTTGATCAATGGTTAAGGGCATCAGTGCAGTATAAGAAAAGCGGAATAAGCCGATGCCTAAACCGGTTGAACACAGTGCGATCACACAGAGGCGTTGAAAATGATTCATGTCATCCAATCGATGCGGCAATATCATTCATTAAAGAGCCTATTGGGTATCTTGTAAAATGATTAAAATTGATCCATGCTATCTCAAATCAAGATAGTGGTATTCGATTATGCAATTGAAATCTCTAGAAATCTTTGTAGCTGTGGTCGAACATGCCAGTTTTTCTTTGGCGGCCCAAGCCTTACACACGGTTCAATCGAATATTACCAACCACATCAAAAAGTTGGAGCAGGAGCTGGGCTGTGAATTGCTCAGTCGGCAGAATCCGATTCGCATTACCAGTGCCGGTACCCAGCTATTGCACTACGCACAACAGATGTTACAACTGCATCAACAGGCCAAAGCACATTTTACTCAGCAAAGTCTGTGTGGGGATTTACCACTGCGAATCGGTAGTATGGAAACCACGGCTGCATTTCGACTGCCTGAAGTCCTGAGTGGGGTACTGCAGCGCTTGCCCAATTTAAAATTCAATTTAACCACCCAACCGACCCGATATCTGATCGATGCAGTGCAGCGGCATGAATTGGACTGTGCTTTCGTCGCCAGCAGTCGTGCTGTGCCTGAAGTCTATAATCTGCCGATTTGGAAGGAGAAGTTGGTTCTCGTGGCAGCCAAACAGCTCAAAGTTAAGCTGAATGCACAGGATTTACATCAATATCGTTTTATTGCCTTTCGACAGGGCTGCTCTTATCGGCACAGTATTGAAGTATTTTTACAGCGCTATGCACTGCCGGCCAGTTTGATCGTGGAGATGGGTAGTTTGGATGGCATTATGGGGTGCGTCAGTTTGGGTATGGGGTTGGCGTTGCTGCCTGAAGCCTATATCGCGCATAGCCGCTATCAGGATCAAGTACAGATCCTGCCTTTAGATCCGCAGATCGCAGACAGTTATACCTATTTAATTGCCGGCCAGCCCAAAACTTGGAGTAATAACTTGAAGTTATTTATTCAAAGTATTGAGCTGGAAATGCGCGAGAGTGCGTCCAAATCGACCACTGCAAACCTCTGAAAAACGGTGCTAAGGCTGAGCGACAGTAGCAATACCGTCGCCGGTGGCGGGTTAATCGTTTAAGACCTTATGCTGTGCCGGGCATCGCAAGATAATTGGGCAATGCCTTGATGCGGTTGATCCATGCATTGATCTGCGGATATGGACTTAAATCAATGCCACCTTCTGCTGCGAGCGCAACATAGGGAAATACTGCAATATCTGCGATAGTCGGACGCTGAATCGCGAGCCAAAGATGCTGTTTAAGATGCTTTTCGATCAAATCTAAGGTTTTCTCTGCACGCAAAAGCGCCAGCCCTTTATCTAAATCACTATTAAATTGATCGACCAAACGTGCGGCACATGGTCCATGTTGAATTTCATTGGCGGATGTAAATAACCATTGGCTGACTTCGGCTTGTAATTTGGGTGCGCTTGGCCACCAAGCTTCTCCTGCATATTTTCCTGCCAAATAGATCAAGATCGCATGCGAGTCACGCAATATAAAACCGTCATCGTCTAGAATCGGTAATTCCCCGAAAGGATTTAATGCCAATAAACCTGGGCTTTTATGTTCGCCTGCCAAAAAATCAACAGCGATAAGTTCTAACTTAATATTCGCGAGGGCAGCAAACAATCTTACTTTATAGCAGTTTCCAGAAAGTTCGAGGTCATAGAGTTGCATATTGAAGTCCTTTTGAGTTTTAAATGCTGTGATTTGTGAGTTGGTTAAACTCAAGTACATTACCATCAGGGTCGCGAATAAATAGCGCAATACGCCGTGGTCCAATTGCATGCGGGCCTTGAGTAATGCGGATGTGTTGATGATTTAACCAGTCTTGCAGTGCTGCTAAATCATCTACCACAAAAGCAGGATGGGTGAGGCCTGCATATTTGATTGGAAAGTCTAATAAGATATTCTTCCCAGCCAAACAGTCTGCGCCATTAAATATCAAATTAATCCGAACACCATCGGCACTGAGCATTTCATTGGCTTGGTGTTCTGGCAAATCCAAGGTCTGTTGAAATCCCAATGCGGTATAGAAGTCGATTGCGCGCTGCCGGTGGCTGACACGGATACCAATATGATCATAGGCCAGCAGCCGTATAGCTGGCTGCTGTTTGCTTTGCGGTGCTTTTAAATTATTCATGTCGGTGCCTTTTGATCTAATCGTTTTTAAATGATCGTTATATTGACTTGATGCAAGACCGTTTTGATTTGGCGTTTCGTATTGGGCATCTGCCAGACTCTAATTTAATCGCGACCAGTATTACCGACACTCAGTGGATTCAATGCGCTAGTCCTGAATATTTGAAAACAATTAGCATTTCTCATCCAAATGACTTAAGCATATGTCAGTGTATTGTTTTCTTAGACTTTGGGCGGAAATGGAAATTTAGTGATCAACAGCTATTTAGTGTCGATGTTGCAAGCGTTTTAGCCACTAATCAAATTCGTGTCGCCAAAAAAGCCTGTATGGACGGTGTGGGGATAGCTCAGTTTTTTCGTTATCAAGTGAGCGATGAATTAAAAACAGGAGCATTGGTTGAGATCCTCAGTGCATATCAACTCCCACCGGTACCGATTCAACTTGTTTATCCACATAAAAATCTGCTCTCGCCACGTGTTGCACATTTCATCGATTGGTTTAAAGCGCAGCAGATCACATGGCGGTAAATGCATTTTAAATCATGTGAAATTTAATAAAATCATGACTGTTAAATCCATTCCGAGTATTTTAGTCGGCTTACACTTTACTTGTGTTTGGTTGATTGCCTAAAAACGTACTATTTTTAAGCATTTTGGCATATCTTTGTAGAATTCTAATCTTAAACCTTTACCGCATCAGTTTTTTTTAAGACAATAGCGACTTGTTCTGAATTTCACGATTCTCAACCCCTCATTTAAACGTATTGGACTTTGATCTATGACAACCCCGCTTCAAGAACGTCGTGTTGCGAACGCAATTCGTGTATTGGCTATGGATGCTGTGCAAAAAGCAAACTCTGGACACCCAGGTGCGCCAATGGGGATG
>JASLJB010000343.1 GCA_030152605.1 Acinetobacter sp.
AGATGACCTTGGGTATTGAGTTGAATCTGGCTCGGAGTATGCAATGCCGCCAAGTGCATGAGAGATTCCTGATCAGTTAAGTTGAACTATTATACAGATATAAAAACAAATTGGTCAGCTGAGTGCTCAGCGTTTCAGCAGCTGGTTTTAAAATATTTTTTTGAAGCAACACGACATATCAAGCCTGAAGTCGGTTCAAAATAAAAGAGAATCATCATGGATGAAAAAATTAAAAACTACAGCTGTATGATCTGTGAAAAAAATTATGCTTTAAAAAATCTAATTCCATTGGACACCGTACGAGATGGTATTACTGCGTTAATTGCACATGATTACCCAGCGTGGAGTACTGAAAGTTTTATTTGCCAAACCGATTTAAGCCAATATCGAATGCAGTATGTGCGTGCATTATTGCAGTCCGAAATCGGTAAAGTGACTCAGCTTGAAGATAAAGTCACCAACAGTATGCAACAGCACAAACTCATCACCAAGAATATAGAGCCTGAGTTCGAACAAAAATGGACCGCGGGTGAAAGACTCGCCGATCATATCGCCTCTTTTTGGTGGCAGTTGGTCATTTTTAATTTGCTTTGCTATTTTCTTAGCCATTTGGATCATCATGAATACCGTGGTGATGCTGCAACACCCTGCTGATCCTTATCCATTTATATTATTAAATCTGATCCTGTCCTGTATCGCAGCCATACAAGCCCCGGTGATTATGATGAGTCAAAACCGACAAGAAGCCAAAGACCGTTTGCGCTCGCAGAATGACTATCAAATTAATCTCAAAGCAGAACTTGAAATTCGACATTTACATGAAAAGCTCGATCACCTTTTAATTCATCAATGGGATAAGTTATCCAAAATCCAAGAGATACAGCTCGACTTACTGGCTGAGATTAATAAAAAACATTAGCGTCGGAAAAGCTTCCTTTTTCTAGCAAGACACACTAAGATATATCTTAATACATCTTAAAGTGTACTTAGATGTCTTGGAGTCTCTATACATGAATCAGCCCCTCACAACGACAACAGAACAAATCGACTTGGACGCGCCGCAACCGGCGCGCCGAGCACGCCTATTTGAAGCTGGCCATATGAAATTATTGGTTCTGCATTTAATTTCACAGTCCTCCAAACATGGTTATGACATTATCAAAGCGATTAGTGACATTGTCGGTGGAGGTTATAGTCCCAGCGCAGGTACGATTTATCCAACGCTCAAGTTTCTCGAAGATCAACAGTATATCTCTGCCGAGTCGATGGATCATGATCGTAAGCAATACCAGATCACTGACTTAGGTCAGGCACATTTAACAGCCCAGCAAGAAAAACTGCAGTATATTTTAGATCGCTTTGAAACTCGCCGTGAAATACATCAAAACGACCGCTATCTTGATATTCATCGCGCCATGGAAAATTTAAAAACTGCGCTACGCATGCAACTCAAAACCACAGCCTTAAATCCAGATCAAGTTCGTGCCATCGCAGACAAAATCGACCATGCCGCGGTTGAGATTGGTCGTTTATAAGCGCTATGCAAATTAGGATTTAACGCAATAGCCTGCAACTGCAAATCGAATACCAATTTCAAAAACATTTTTAGGATTAAAGTTATGAAACAACATCAGTATAAAATCACGGTTGAGCATTTATGCGACCAACATGGCAACCCTTCAACTTATAGCGATAAACTTGAGTTTCAAACAGGCAATCATGACGATATCTTTGTGATCCTGAACAAATTACACAGTGCTGAATTACTAGATGAACAAGCCACCCAATCCTTCGCAGTCGGATTAAAGTTGTTTGGTGAGACTTTATTGGAAAATAAAGATCTACCATTGTTTAAAGCATTTATGCCCCAATTTGTTCAGTTTATGAAGCAGCTCAAACAACACATCCCAAAACCAAGCGATGCTGTTTAAATTTGTTTTCTCTATGGGTGAGCGAACAATGAGATCTTTATTTATATTTTAATTGAGTATCAATATGCCTAAAAGTTCCATGATTATGGGTTCAATTCCAAAATTGCATGCCAAACATTTGGCTTGGATTATGCCATTGTTCTTGTCTTTTTTGATGAGTGGCACCTTGTCCTGCATTAATATGCTGATGAGTGTCGGTTTCATTGAGAACTTTTTTTCAAAATGGCTCGCAACTTGGATGGTCTCCTGGTTAATTGCCTTCCCGGTGGTATTAATGTTCCTGCCACTGGTTCGTCGATTGGCCGGTTTTATTGTTAAAATGCCAGCACCGCCCTCAAAATAAAGACAGCGCTGTCGTTAATCCAAAGGCTTGAACATGGTCCTCAAATCCTGACCTGAAACTTTGATAGGTTTGGATAAGCAGTCAATGTAGCTCAAGCCTGATCAGGATCTAAGCCAGTCACGACGATGATTTATATTCCCAAGTGAATATCATTTATCTCAGCTGAGTTTAAGTCTGCGTTATAATATGTTTTTTGTTTATCTCCCATCCTTATGACCGCTGCTTTATCCCCCTCATTCTTAAACATCATTCAAGAAATAGTGCATTCTGTTCATTTCTATCAGCGTTTAAATGAAATCAATCTTCACTTTTTCAATCTCAAGCAAGAATCGCATATTCGAAATGCGCTGTTAATTGAGCTGAATCAATATTTTCACCAGCATGATCTCGCCTATAGTGCCATCTCTGAATACCCTCGCATCAACAATACTCGGGTTGATTTATCCATTGTGGATTTGGAAACCCGCGCAGTCATTTACAAAGTAGAATTTAAATTTCAATTAATCGGTGATTATAAAGCTCGCGATTTGGTTTATCGGCATAGAGAAGTTGAATATGACTTTGTGGAAAAGGATTCTGATTTATTTGTGCTGATCGTGATTGATTGGGACGATATGGCCAAGCGCGCATATGATCTCAGTCGCGGCTTTGTCAGTTCACTGACGCAATATAATAAAGGCGATAATCAAGCATGGCCTGAAACCGTACAGTCGATCTTTGCCTATTATCCGCAGGCTGAGTTTCAACAGTCTGAGAAAATCAGCCTGAGCAGCCCTTATGCAACGGATTATCATTTTTATTATTTGGCTAAA
>JASLJB010000370.1 GCA_030152605.1 Acinetobacter sp.
TTGTCATATTTTAAAACCACAATGCAATTAATCAAGTACATCAACACAACAAGTGGCTGTGCTGAATCAATGGCACAACATGATTAATTTAAGAGAGAAAAGAATGCGCTTAAACCATATTGCACTTGCATTAGTTGTCACTGGGGCCGCTGTCGCAAGTACAGCCCATGCAGCTCGTGAAACCATCCAAATCGCGGGTTCTTCTACAGTACTTCCATATGCAAGTATTGTGGCTGAGGAATTCGGTAATACTTTCCCTCAATTTAAAGCACCGGTTGTCGGTTCAGGCGGTAGCTCGGCTGGTCTGAAACAGTTCTGTGCGGGTGTCGGTGACAACACCATCGATATCGCCAACGCGTCACGTAAAATTAAAGATACGGAAATCGCTGCATGTAAAAAAGCGGGCGTAAACAAAATCTTAGAAATTAAAATCGGTTATGACGGTATCGTATTTGCTTCAAACGCAAGCAAAGCGGCTTATAAACTTCGTCCACAACATGTCTTTGCTGCCTTGGCTGCTGAGTTACCATCTAACGGTAAAATGGTACCTAACCCGTATACACGCTGGAACCAAATCGACAGTTCTTTACCGAATGAGTTGATTACGTTGGTGATCCCTGCATCGAATCACGGTACACGTGAAGTGTTCCAAGAGAAGATGGTTGAAGCAGGTTGTGAATCTTATGCTTACCTGAAAAACCTCGACAAAGATGCACGTAGCAAAGCTTGTTCGACCTTCCGTAAAGATGGCCGTGTGATCGAAATCGCGGGCGACTACACTGAAACTTTGGCACGTTTGAAAACATCGCCGAATGCAGTCGGTGTCTTCGGTCTAGGCTTCTATGACCAAAACCGTGACAAACTCCGTGTTGCGACAGTCAATAACGTTGCACCGTCAGAGCAAACTGTTCTAAACGGCACTTACCCAGTATCGCGTCCATTGTTCTTCTATGTGAAAGGCGAGCACTTAAAATCAATCAAAGGTCTTCAAGAATATACCGAGTACTTCCTGAACAAGAAAATCTCAGGCAAAGGCTCGAAACTCGACAAAGCCGGTTTGATCTCCATGTCTGATGCTGAACGCGCTAAAATTTTGGCTGCATTCAAAGCTGGACAAGGCGTAAAATAATCTCAATTGGTCAGAAGCTGATGGTGGGTAGACCGCCATCGGCTTTTTGTATTAAGCAGAGTTTTTTCTAAAAAATAAAATCGAAAAAACGCAGTGGAGCATACATGAATCTGCTACTTATTGGTGTGTTGTTGGCGCTGGTCGCAATTGCATATCAAATTGGACTCAGAAAAAGTCGAAATATTGTGGGCAAGGGTAATAACTCTGCCACGCTGCATTCACGGCCCGGTTACTATGGGGCGTTGGTGGCACTGTGGTGCGGTATTCCGTCTTTTTTAATCTTAATTGTTTGGAACTTGGTTGAACCCAACATCCTCAAACACTTAATCTTGAATAACATTCCTGCTTCAGTCGCAGCGTCTCTCGATCAATCTGAGCTACAAGTCTTGATTCAGCGTGTTAAAGCCATTGCGTCTGGGTTTGGGGTCAGTAACCAAGCACAAGCCTACGAAATTGCAGCCGCGTCAGAGTTGAAAAAGTTTCAAACCATTGGTGCTTTTGCCAAAGTCGCCGTGGTGGTATGTAGTGCGCTATTGGGTTTGATCTGGGCCAAGAAAGCCATCAGTCAACATTATCGTGCACGTAACCAAGTTGAGAAAAGTATCAATGTCGCGTTGGCGCTATGTTCAGGCGTGGCGATCCTCACCACCATCGGCATCGTGATGTCGATGTTCAGTGAGGCGATGCGTTTCTTTAACTTTGTCAGTCCCTTAGATTTCTTCTTTGGCACCGAGTGGAATCCAGGCTTTAGCACCTCAGGCAATGCAGAAGGCAGCTATGGCTTGCTACCATTACTCTGGGGCACGCTCATGGTCAGTATCATCGCCTTATTGGTGGCGGTACCGGTCGGCCTGATGATTGCGATCTATTTGGCAGAGTATGCTTCACCACGTCTTAGAGCGTGGGCAAAACCGATTATTGAAATTTTGGCCGGTATCCCGACGATTGTGTATGGGGTGTTCGCTTTGATGGTGATCGGGCCATTCTTCAAAATGGCAGGCGACCTGGTCGGGATTAACATCAATGCCACCAGTGCTTTGACTGCCGGCTTTGTGATGGGGATCATGATTATCCCATTCGTGTCTTCACTGTCGGATGACATCATCACCCAAGTGCCACGTTCATTACGTGATGGCTCATTAGGTCTGGGTGCGACCAAATCTGAAACCATTCGCCGTGTGGTGATGCCTGCTGCATTACCCGGCATTATTGGTGCATTTTTGTTGGCTGCATCGCGCGCCATTGGTGAAACCATGATCGTGGTGTTGGCGGCAGGTAATAGTCCATTGCTGCATGTCAATCCACTCGAAGCGGTGTCCACAGTGACCATTACCATTGTCAATCAATTGACTGGCGATACCGACTTTGCCAGCCCACAGGCATTGGTGGCGTTTGCGTTGGGTTTAACCCTGTTTGTGATCACCCTAGGCCTCAATATTGTTGCACTTTATATTGTGCGTAAATACCGCGAGCAATACGAATGAGTAGATCAAATACATCGTCTGCGGATCAAAATGTATTTGATCCACAAGCAGCTGCCGAGTTACGTGACAAGCGTAAGGCAACCATCCAAAAAACCCTGGCCAAGCGTCACCGCAAAGAAAATACCTTTCGGATCTTTGGCTTTGGTGCGGTCATGCTCGGTTTGGCCTTTGTGGCGCTACTATTTAGCAGCATTTTATATAAAGGCCTGCCAGCATTTTGGCAAGCCAGTATGTCAGTACCGATCTATTTTGATCCTAAAATTATCGATGCTGGTCCGCCGCCGGTTCAAGTCAAAACTGAAACACCGGCACAATTCCAAGATCGCTACATCGACTGGCAAACCAAAATGGGCATGGCAGATTGGGATGCAGTGATCGTAAATGGCATCCTGTCTAAAGATCCTGCACTGGCCAAAGATCGCGAAACCTTGTCGAGTTTATACACCAGCTCTGAGACCTATCGTATCCGCGATATGTTGTTTAAAGATCCAGCTTTACTCGGTAAAACCGTGACTTTGAAGTTATTGGCAGATGCCAATGTCGATGTCTGGGTTGCAGGCAGTATCGATCGCAGCTTGCCGGATGAACAGCAGCAGCTCGGTCCGGAAATCCGTACTTTGGTCGATCGTATGCATGATCAGGGCCTGATCGAACGTACCTTCAATACCCAATTATTTGTCAATCCAGACTCGCGTAGTTCTCCAGCCACCGCAGGTTTGGCGGGTGCCTTTATGGGCTCGTTATTTATGATGTTGATCGTGATCTTTATTTCCATCCCGATCGGCGTGGCCAGTGCGATTTATCTCGAAGAATTTGCCAAGAAAAACTGGTTGACTGACATCGTTGAAGTCAACATCAACAACTTGGCTGCTGTACCTTCGATCGTATTTGGTCTATTGGGTGCATCAATCTTTATTAGCTGGATGCATCTGCCAATTTCAGCACCCTTGGTCGGTGGTTTGGTTTTGAGTTTGATGACTTTGCCGACCGTGATCATTACCACACGTGCCTCACTTAAAGCCGTACCTCCTTCGATTCGTCAGGCGGCATTGGGTTTGGGCGCATCAAAAGTTCAGACCGTATTTCACCACACCTTACCATTGGCCTTACCGGGTATTTTGACGGGTGCCATTATCGGTGTTGCGCAAGCCTTGGGTGAAACCGCACCATTGTTGTTGATCGGGATGAGCGCCTTTGTCGCCAGCGTACCGATGTCACCCTTGGATCAATCGACCGCATTACCTGTGCAAGTGTTTTTATGGCAGGGCAATGAGTTGCGTAACTTCTTTGAAGGCCGAACCGCCGCAGCGATTATTGTGCTGTTAGCGTTAATGATTGGTCTAAATAGTTTTGCGATTTGGTTACGTAAGAAATTTGAAGTGCGCTGGTAAAAGAGGTCACAATATGAATACTGTAGAAACTAAGCATTCCTTAGAAAAAAAGGATCACACCGTGAATCACCAACACTCGCAATTTACGTCCACTCAAACTGAGCCGAAGCATAAAGGTACGTCTTTTGTGTCTCAGTTTGATTCCGGCGCTTCAAGCAAAAAAGAAAAGAACACCACAGTTAAAATCAGTGCCCAAGATGTCCATGTTTACTATGGTGAAGCTGAGGCGATCAAAGGGATTGACTTGGAAGTGTATGAAAATGAAGTCATCGCTTTTATTGGACCATCTGGGTGTGGTAAGTCTACTTTCTTGCGGACCTTAAACCGTATGAATGACACCATCGATATCTGTCGGGTCACGGGTAAAGTCACCTTGGACAACCAAGATATCTATGATCCAAACTTGGACGTGGTGTTATTGCGCGCTCAAGTCGGGATGGTGTTTCAGAAGCCGAATCCATTTCCAAAGTCGATCTTTGATAACGTCGCCTATGGCCCGAAATTACATGGCTTAGCACGTGATAAATACGACTTAGAAGAAATCGTTGAAAACAGCCTACGCAAAGCCGGTCTGTGGGATGAAGTCAAAGACCGTTTGGCACAACCAGGAACAGGGCTTTCTGGTGGTCAGCAGCAACGTCTGTGTATTGCACGGACCATTGCGGTCAGTCCTGAAGTGATCTTGATGGATGAGCCATGTTCAGCGCTCGATCCGATCGCTACTGCAAAAGTTGAAGAGCTGATCTCTGAGTTGTCCAAGCAATACACCATTGCGATCGTGACTCACTCCATGCAACAGGCGGCACGGGTTTCAGATCGGACGGCGTATTTCCATTTGGGTGACTTGATCGAAGTCAACTCGACTGAAAAAGTCTTTACCCAACCTGAGCACCAACTCACCGAAGCTTATATTACAGGTCGCTTTGGTTAATTCGATGCGACATGCCTTGAAAAGAGCCATAAGGCTCTTTTTTTGCATATGATTAGAAGTTTTATGAAAAGCACATTGAAATTCGGGCAGATCAGCCTAATCTAAGCACTATAAATACGCATCTACGAGAAAAAATTATTTATGTTATTTCATCTGCCTAAGTTACCTGCTGAGATTCGTATCAGCCATTTAAACGCTCGCATTAATGAGCAAAGAAAAAAAATTGCTCAGACCACTTGTTCTAAATTAGAGCTTTTGCAACTATCGCAACAATTGAGCAAAGAGGCTCGTAGTCGTAAGAAAAACAATCAAAAGGTTTATGTACTGGACTTTAAGGGCGATACCCAAGCTTCAGCGGTTGAAAACCTACGTGAAGAAGTGACTTTGATTTTGGCCACGGCCAAAGCCGGTCGTGATCGTGTGCTGCTACGTCTCGAAAGCCCAGGCGGCATGGTACATGGCTATGGTCTAGCAGCATCACAATTGGTACGTCTACGTGATGCCGGTTTCCATCTCACCATTTGCGTGGATAAAGTCGCAGCCAGTGGTGGATATATGATGGCCTGTATCGCCAATGAGATCGTCTCTGCACCATTTGCGATCTTGGGATCGATCGGTGTGGTGGCACAAGTGCCAAACTTTAATCGCTTACTCAAAGAACACCATGTTGATTTTGAACTGTATACCGCAGGTCAATACAAACGTACCGTGACCATGTTTGGTGAAAACACCGAAGAAGGTAAAAACAAGTTCGAAGAAGAGTTGCAACAAACGCACGTCTTGTTTAAACACTTTGTGGAAAAATATCGTCCAAAACTGAATGTGGAAAATGTCGCTACCGGTGAGCACTGGTATGGTCAGGATGCACAGGAGTTAAATCTGGTCGATGAGATCAAAACATCGGATGAATATTTACTCAGCCTGTTGCCACTCCACGATGTTTATGCGATTCAAACCCGCCGTAAACCGACTTTGGGTGAGAAACTTGGATTACAAGCCGCCCAAGTTGCGGATCATTTGATTCCGGTGGTGATGAACAAAGTGATCAATAGCTTGAGCAGTGCCAATCAATCCTTGGTTCAGTTACGCGATCCAAAACTTTAATTGCCGTAGCGGTTGTTAGCAATGCATAAATGAATGGTCAACATCTTCTAGGCAGTACAGCGTAAAAGAGAATTAAAAAGCAGTGTCCTCGATCGGGGCACTACTTTTTTGTGCATTTGATGTATTGATTAACTACGGCGCGTACTGATCCATGTCAGTAGGCCTGCCACTAAGGTGCCGAGTGTGGCGAAGAGCATATCCTGATGCGCATCCCAGAGATCGCCTTGTTGGCCATTATACTTTTCCGCTTCTTCAGGAGAGAGGGCAACTGCAAGCCACCATTCGATCCATTCATAGAACACGCTGCTGGCCATGACAAATTGCAGCACCAACAAGAAGCGACTTTTTGCACCGACTTGCGGTAGCCAGCATTGGAACAGGCGTGCGAAAAATGGATATAAAAATAGGCCGTAGCAAAAATGCACCAAGCGATCGAACATATTGCGCTGCCAACCGAAGTATTGGTTGAGATCGATGTTGAGTAAGCTTTGTGTCCAGATGCTATACGGCACATAGGAATACAGATAATGTGCAGCGATGACATGTACGGTCAAAAACATTAGATAGCTACAAAAGGCCAAGAAGCTCAGGCCGAATTTCTTTTGAAAGACGAATAACATCGCCAGCATGATCACTGTGCCGAGCTGATGCAGGGCATAAGCACCGTATTCCAAGGGCTCAATGCTGGCACCGATCACCACCAGTCCGAATACAATCAAGGCGATCAGATGCTTGGGGCTAAGTTGAGTGTAGATCATTGTTTTCTATATCATGATGTCATTTAAATTTTGTTGATTGTAGCTGAGTGATGGGCTATTTCTCATTAGATTTTTTAAAAATAAAT
>JASLJB010000078.1 GCA_030152605.1 Acinetobacter sp.
TGTTCATATTGCCGTGCCAACCAAGCAAAGCCAAATAGACTGATTAACTTCAACACCGAGAACAGCAACAAGGCATGTGCTCGGCGAATGCGGTGCAAACATAAGCTGGCGAGTCCGGCACCGAGCAATGCCGCCACTGCCCCCAACATGGTGATATAGATGCCGATCTGACTCAGACTCAAGCCCAGATCAACCAATAACGGTTTACTGATTGGGCCAGACAAACCATCGGTGACTTTGAGACTACACAGCACCCAAAACCACGCATACAGCGTTGGATTTTGCGCAGCATAATGTCGATAGCCTTGTAGACTGACACGCCAACTGTGCGCTGTGCTGTTTGGCGCGCTGCTGATCACGCCCGAATCGCCCTGCGCCATGACCCGATGTCGCGGTTCTTGAAAACAGAGAATCGGCAAGGTATTCAAAAATACCAATCCGGCCAAACTCAAAAATGTCGCCTGCCATGTGAGCCAGTCCATCGCCCACAACATCGCGCCACCACCGACGATAAAGCCCAAACGTGAGCCCAGCACTTGGAACATATTGCCCCAGTGTTGTTGCTTGGATTTGAGCAGATGCACCGCCAAACCATCTGTAGCAATATCTTGAGTCGCACCCATCATATTCATGCTGAGTAATGCGATAAAAAACATCAGCAAATATGCGGGTTGATTGAGCGCTTGAATCGGCAAAAATGACAGCGCAATTAAAATCCCGATACTGGCAACTTGCGTCAGCATGATCCAAGTCCGGTAATGTCCCCATCGCCCTTGATCGTAGCGATCCACCCACGGCGCCCAAAGTACCTTGATCGCCCACGGTGCCATCAACAAACCGAAGCCGCCGATCTGCGCCAAGGATACCCCTTGGGCACGTAGGATCACCGGCAAGGCATGGGTCATAAAGCCCACAGGAAGACCTTGCGCCCAATACAGAGAAAACAACACAACATAAACTTGACTGGGTTTCAGCGTCATACAGCGTGCCTTATCAGTATGGAAATGGTATGCCTCATCGGTAAAAGGCTTGATATTTTGCCAATGTGACACAATCATGAAGCCGCTAATATGGCGCCTCAGCGTAGAAGAACACAGACAATGTCACAACAACTCCCAAAACAGCCCGATTTATCAAATTTCCCACAACGCCCACCACAGGTACCGCAACGTGGTACGCCGTTCAGTCGAGCGTGTTTTAAACAAATTTATCTGCGACAAGGCTGGCGCTTTGAAGGCGAACTGCCGGATCTGCCCAAAGCCGTCGCCATTATGGCGCCACATACCTCGAACTATGATGCTTGGTATGGATTTTTAGCCATGTTGGGCATCGGGATTCAACTGACCATTTTGGGTAAAGCCAGTTTATTCAACTCGCCATTAAAAGCACTGTTTAAATGGGCTGGCGTGATCCCGGTACACCGCGACAGCGCCAATGGACTGACGCAAGATATCATCAATACCATTCAACAATATGACAAAATCTGGCTTGGCATCGCCCCAGAAGGCACACGCAAACAAGCAGAAAAGATTAAAAGTGGTTTTTATCATATTGCACATGGCGCGGGACTTCCGATCGTGGTGTTTGCCTTCGACTATGCGCAAAAAACCATTCGCTGTTTGGATGTGCTGCATACCAGCGGCGATTATGAACAAGATTTGGCCAAAATCATGGATTTATATCAAGGCAATCTCTCCCCGAAAAATGCGCACTGGTTGTCAAAACCTTTACAAAAACTAGTGAAAAAGGGCTAGAAATCGTCCCCGATATCTGATCAGATGTGCAGACTATTTTTACTGCACATGCCCTTCTTAAAACTATGCAATTCAAACAACTTGGATTTATCGGCCTACTCGGTTTGAGTTTGGTCGCTTGTGACCGAAATGTAAAAACCCCAACCCAGACCACGCCGATCTCAGCACGTGAACCGGTGGTGGCGATTGCGCTGGGAGGCGGGGGTGCCAAAGGCTTTGCCCATATCGGGGTGATCAAAGTGCTTGAATCGCATGGGATCAAACCCAAGATCGTCACCGGAACCAGCGCCGGTAGTTTTGTTGGCAGTATCTATGCCAGTGGTAAAACCCCCTATCAAATGCAGCAATTGGCGCTGCAACTTAAAGAATCTGATCTGCGTGATCTGACCTTAAACAGCCAAGGCGTGGTGTTGGGACAAAAACTACAAGACTATATCAACCGCAATGTGGCCAATAAACCGATCGAAAAATTCCCAATGCGCTTTGCTGCCGTGGCAACACGTCTCGACAATGGCCGTAAAGCTGAGTTTATCAAAGGCAATGCCGGTCAGGCGGTGCGTGCCTCATGCAGTATCCCCAATGTGTTTGTGCCGGCCACGATTGGTGGCAACAAATACGTCGATGGCGGCTTGGTCAGTCCGATCCCGGTACAAACTGCCAAAGATATGGGCGCTGATATCGTGATTGCCGTGGATATTTCCGCACGCCCTTCGGGTAGTCAGGCCATGAACATGTGGGGCTTATTGGATCAAACCATTAATATCATGGGTCAGCAAAGTATTAACTATGAGCTGTCTTTGGCCACGGTGGTGATCCAACCCAAAGTCGGACACCTCGGCACTTTAGACTTGAAAGCCAGCAATCAAGCGATCTTGGAAGGTGAAAAAGCCACCCAACTCAAAGTCCGTGAGATTCAAAACGCGATCAGCCAATTTAAAAAATCACCTGCGGCATTTCAAGCTGCCCCTAAAGCCAAGTTTTAAGCCCTGATCTGGGAGATAAGCAACAGTTTTGCTGTTTATTTATCCCAGATCTGCTACATTCAAATTCAATTCACCCATCTTTTTGACCATCTATATCAATCATAACGGCAGATGTATGAACTTTATTTTTGAACCTTGGCATTGGTTTGTACTGGGCATTGCGCTCATGATTATCGAACTGATTTTGCCTTCTTTTGCGGCCTTATGGTTTGGTCTTGCTGCCATCGTGGTCAGTCTATTTTTACTGATTTTTCCTTCGATGAGTTTTGCATGGCAAGGCATTTTGTGGATTATTCTTTCTATTAGCTGCACCCTGTTGTGGTTTAAATACATCAAACCCTTGTCTATCGATAAAACCAAAGCCGGTATGTCACGTGAAAATACCATCGGTCAAACCGGCATGGTCATCCAAGTTGGACTAGAACATGATCAAATACGTGTGCGTTTTGTCTTGCCTGTGATGGGCTCAGACGAATGGAACTGCCGTAGCCTTGGCCCTGTTGAGGTTGGTGATCGCGTGATCGTGGTGGACATCTTGGGCAATGATTTGGTGGTGAAGCCTTATCTACGTGCAGACATGACGACTTAAATATTCAAACTTTATTATTACAAGAGGTTTTAAACACATGGCATTTGGCTCAATCATTGTTTTAGCCCTATTACTCTTTGTTGCGATTACCATTTTTAAAGGTGTACGTATCGTACCCCAAGGCTATAAATGGATCGTGCAACGTCTGGGTAAATACCACACCACCCTACAACCGGGCTTAAACTTCGTCATCCCTTATGTGGATGAAGTGGCGTATAAAATCACCACCAAAGATATCGTGCTCGATATCCCTTCTCAGGAAGTGATTACCCGAGACAACGCCGTGTTGCTCATGAACGCGGTGGCCTATATCAATTTGACCAATCCTGAAAAAGCCGTTTACGGGATTGAAAACTATACTTGGGCGATCCAGAACTTGGTGCAAACCGCGCTACGTTCAATCGTCGGTGAAATGGATCTCGATGATGCTTTGTCTTCACGTGATCACATCAAAGCCAAACTTAAAGCCGCGATTTCAGATGATATCTCAGATTGGGGCATCACCTTAAAAACTGTTGAGATTCAAGATATTCAACCGTCTAGCACCATGCAATCTGCGATGGAAGCGCAAGCCGCGGCTGAACGTCAACGTCGTGCCACCGTGACCAAAGCCGATGGTGAAAAACAAGCCGCCATCCTTGAAGCGGATGGTCGTCTTGAAGCCTCACGTCGTGATGCTGAAGCACAAGTGGTCTTGGCCCAAGCCTCACAAACCTCGATTGAAATGGTCACCAGTGCGATTGGTGACAAAGAAATTCCGGTCGCGTATTTATTGGGCGAACAATATGTCAAAGCCATGCAAGACATGTCCAAATCCAATAATGCCAAGACTGTGGTGGTTCCTGCCGATATTATGAATGCGATCCAAGGTTTAATGGGCCGCAACAGCAAATAAAAACCAGCTCAATTACGGTTTAAAACTAGGTGGCCAAAGGGCTGCCTTTTTTGTTGTCAATGAGAAAACGCTGCAAAAACGTGAGAATTATGCTTAAATGCCGCCGTACTTCAACATCTGTGTCTTTCTCTCTGCCTCTGGCTATATCTCTGTATCTGTGTGCCTAAGCGCATGCGCTACAACGCTGCTTGATGCCGACATCGATCTTGATGGACAAAGATCAACTCATAATCACCTCACCATGACCACGCTGGATGCCGTATGAATGCCTTTAACCCCACCCTGATAACCTTTCTGTTTTATATCGTTGCCATGGTGATCATTGGCTTATTTGCATATCGTGCAACTTCGGATTTCTCAGACTATATCTTGGGTG
>JASLJB010000094.1 GCA_030152605.1 Acinetobacter sp.
AACACAAACTGCCAACCATACTGCACTGCATTCCAGGCACGTTTCCAAAAATGATCGCCATTTAAACGCGCTACTGCTGCGATATCGACATCGATACGCTCACGTACCAAGGTCGGTTGATTGATGTGAATCGAGAGGGTACTAAACCGTACTCGGTCTTGAACTTCCATTTGCGTTAAACGGGCAATTTCATTCAGTTGAGGGTTTTTAGTCTGACTCGGCAGGCTTTGGGTTTGTGCAATTTTTTCTTCGAGCAGTTGCAGTTCAAAACGCTTGGCAGAATACTGTTGTTGATTGAGAAAATACATTAAAGGCAGCAGTTGATTGACAAAGCTGGCGGCACGGTCACTGGGAATCCGCACGATCATCTCGGCTTGAGGGCTGACTTTTTCAAATATCTTGATTTTGCCATCGGCTAATTTTTGTTGTTCTGCGTCGATCACGCGAAAGTCGATATTTTTCCGTTCGACAAAACCGCCTGCTTCTAAAGTCAATTTGTCGATTGCAAGGGTGGTTTTAACCACATCTTGCGCGCTAAAGTCGACTTCGGCCTGACGTACCATGCGCCGTCCAGCTTCAGCTGGATTGCTGGTTGGATTGAGGATTTGGCTCGGCTTCTGTTCAGTCAGCGGTGTGGCATCAGGCTCATGTGAGGTGGCTTCGGTGGACTGCGCCGCGTCTGCTGCATTGACTGCCTCTTCAGCTGCGGCATTTGCCTCCTCAGCACTGTGTTCGACTTTTTTGCTACAGGCAGTGAGTATTAAGCAACTCATGATCGCGGCAAGTAAATAATTTTTATTCATATTGAACTCTTAGGGGCTGGGCGCTTAGGGTTTGGATTTTTTAAAGGCTGAGATCGCTGGATATTATTTATTATAAATTTAGAAAAAACAAACAAATAAATAAAGCAGCTGATCTACAGCTGCTTTAAGTGGGGGAATATATTCGCGCTCAAGTTAAGCCAGTACTGACTTAAACCGCCTCATCCACCATCACCGGTTCACTTTTCTCAACGGAGATTTCGGACATCATATTGTCAAAAGAGAAGATTTGATCCAATTGAGCTTGGGTGAGGAGCTTTTGTTCGAGTACCACTTCCTGAATGGTTTTGTTTTCAGCAATACACTGTTTGCCGATTTCATCACACTTAGAATGACCCAATAACGGATCGAGTAGGGTGATGATGCCGACACTGCGCATCACGGCATCGAAACATGCTTGTTCATTGGCCACGATGCCTTGGACACATTTTTCATCTAAGGTTTGGATGGCATGCGTGAGCAATTCGATCGATTCATTGATCGATACTGCAATCACAGGTTCCATGACGTTCAGTTGTAGCTGACCGGCTTCAGCGGCAAAGGTAACGCTTAAGTCGTTACCAATCACTTTATAAGCGACTTGGTTGACCACTTCTGGAATTACTGGATTAATCTTGGCCGGCATGATTGATGAGCCTGCTTGTAACTCAGGCAGGCGAATTTCAGCAAGACCAGTACGTGGGCCAGAACTGAGTAAACGTAAGTCATTACAGATTTTAGACAGCTTCACTGCGAGACGTTTTAGGGTGCTGGATAAAATAATAAACACACCACAGTCACTGGTGGCTTCAACGTAATCTTCTGCACCGATTAAGTCTAGACCTGAGATTTGTTTTAAGTTGCTACACACTTGGCGCGCATAACCTTCAGGGGTATTGATCCCGGTTCCGATCGCCGTGGCGCCGAGGTTGATTTCCAGTAACAGCGCACGGGTTTTGTCGATCAGACGCACATCTTCTTTGAGCAGCGTCGCAAAGGCTCTAAACTCTTGACCCAAGGTCATCGGCACGGCGTCTTGCAATTGGGTACGGCCCATTTTCAAGACATGTTGAAATTCGCTGGCTTTGATGCTGAGCGAGTGCACCAATTGCTTGATCTGATTTAACAAATCATCAAATGAAAAATAGGTTGCCAAGCGGAGCGCGGTTGGATAGACGTCATTGGTGGATTGAGATTTATTGACATGGTCATTCGGATGGATCACATCATAACGACCTTTGGCAAAGCCCATGGATTCTAAAGCGATATTGGCAATCACTTCATTACTGTTCATATTGATCGAGGTGCCTGCGCCGCCTTGAAATACATCAGTTGGGAAGGCAAAGCTCCATTTTTCCGGATGCTGAATGAGTTGGTCACAGGCTGCTTGAATACTTTGACTGAGTACTGGATCTAAAACCCCAAAATGAGCATTGGCTTGTGCCGAGGCTTTTTTGACCTCGCCGAGGGCACGAATAAAATGCAGTTGTTCACCAACCGTGTGCTTTGAGATTTTAAAGTTATCCAATGCTCTTAAGGTATGGATGCCGTAGTAACAATCCGCAGGAACTTCCCGTGTTCCAAGTAAATCTTTTTCTAATCTCATCGCCATTTGACTCATTTCCAAGGTAATTGCTTATAAAGTTTAGGTGCACCAACTCAGCGCAGGTCACTATCCTATACCATCTGTTTGATGGGGCTCAAGCCTTAGATTGCACCAGAATGGAACTTTCGCAATCAAGCGGTAGAAGTCTTGATAAATGAACATTGGTTTATTTGGGCTTTGGTGGAAAAAATAGTTTGATATTAAAAAGAAAAATATCATTCAAACACCTTGTGATTGGCTTGAAATAAAACTGCTTTTTGTATGGTGGGATTGCTGAATATTTAAGCGCTATTGTATTAAATGCGCGATTAAAGTGCAGGGAGCAACATCAGGCTGCTGATCCAATTTAGCCTTCAATCAAATAGCCTATCCATATAAACCACATTGCAAGGCGTTTAATCGTGAATATCAGGCACAGCCACAGCGCTATTAGATTAATAATTGCAACGCGTTTAATTGTCGAGATCGGACTCAGCCATAAATGTATTCGATTAATAACGGGTATCTGATCATGGCGGCAGGACGCCGCCTATTTTGTGCTGAGGGTTACAGGACGTACCCTTCAGCGCAAAAAAGGTTTTTGCTTACTTTTTTAAAAAAGTAAGAGAATAAACTCGCTTACGGATGACTATGATCGGGAAGACTTGCCGAGCGGCTATTAATCTTTGGGATTGGGCGAACATCGCTTAGCTTACAGCCTCATTCAAATTACGATAAGCCCCCGGACTGACCCCGGTCCACTTTTTAAATGCGCGGTGAAAGGCACTAGGGTCTTGAAAGTTCAGAGCATCCGAGATCTCTTGCAGAGACTGTTGGCTACTATTGAGTAGTTCAATTGCAGTGTCACGGCGAATATCATTTTTGAGTTGTTGATAGCTGACGCCTTCTTGTTTTAGACGGCGTTGGATGGTGGCTTCTGAGATATTCAATCGCTGTGCCAGTTCGTTCAACTCCAGCCACTGCGCGGGATGCACTTGCATCAGATGTTTACGGATGCGGGTGCTGAGGGCATTGGGGTTCTTAAAGCGGATCAAGAGGTTGTGCGGGGTATGCCGCATAAACTCATACCAGGTCTGGCGATCTTGTTTGATCTTGATCGCTAAAAAGTCCGCATCAAAACTGATCCGATTTTCATCCGCTAGGTAGTCGATGTTGTCACAAAAGCGCACCCGATAATCTTGATCATCCAAAGGCGGCTGACACTTGAGTTGAATCTGTTGCAGTGGAATGCGTTGCCCAGCCAACCAACACAGTAGCCCATGGATCAGCATCAGATAAGTGGCATAGCAGAACATACGTTTCGGATGCGCTCGGTCATGCAAGATCAGTTGTACCTGATCAGCGACGATGACATATTCACTGTGAATATCGTCCAGCACCGCATTCAGAAACTTGAGGGTACGATGCAGTGCCTGCGCCAAAGTCTCGGCACTCATCACCAGTTGCGAGAGTAGGAGATAACTGCCACGGCGCATCGGATGACTGTCCATGCCAAAGAACTCGTCATTCATATGATCTGCAAGTGCGATCCACAGTTGTGCATAGGCACTCACGCTGACACGGGCTTTGCTTGAATACACCAACTCCGCGGCAATCCCTGCTTTTTGCAAGATCAGCGCAGTATCGAGGCCTTGCTGCTGTGCCGCGCTGAGCGCCTCGCGCACCAAGGCGATCGAGATACTGCCTTTACTGTATTGAGGTTGTGGATGATTGAAATCTGCGTGCATGCTTTACCGGTTCACTCTGTGCAATTGTCCAAAAACATCATGTGTGATGCAAGTTTTGGAAATTGTACTCAATCTTGACTGTGTTTACTCTGCACATTAGGGTCTATTGACTTTTGAACAAGACCCATTTGATTTAAAGCGCGTAAGTTTAAATAGCCAAGCACTGCTGAACAGGCATGCATATACAACGCATGTATAAACGATGAAAAGGAATGCTGTATGAAAATTCAAGGAAAAGTTTTTGTGATTACCGGTGGGGCATCGGGTCTAGGTGCAGCCACAGCTACTCATCTGCATGCGCAAGGTGCGCGTGTGATCATGGTGGATATGAACCAAGAGCTGGGTCAAGAACAACAACAGCGTTTGGGTGAAAACAGCCAGTTTGTACAACTTGATGTGACCAACGAAAGCCAAGTCGCTGCATTTTTTCAACAGCTGGACCAAGACTACGGCCAACTCAATGGCTTGATTAACTGTGCTGGTATTGCACCATCCGCCAAAGTGGTGGGGCGTAAGGGCTTGCATGATCTCGCCATGTTCCAAAAAGTCCTTGAGATCAATGTCAGTGGTAGCTTCAACATGCTGCGCTTTGCCACAGAATTGATGGCCAAATACGACATCGCCAGTGATGAAAGCGAACGTGGTGTGATCGTGAATACGGCATCAGTTGCCGCCTATGATGGTCAAATCGGACAGGCCGCCTATGCTGCTTCTAAAGGTGCGATCGTGGCGATGACTTTGCCGCTGGCACGTGAGTTGGCGCAGCACGCGATCCGTGTCATGACCATTGCACCGGGCATCATGGAAACCCCGATGTTAAAAGGCATGCCGCAAAATGTACAAGATGCTTTGGGTGAAATGGTGCCATTCCCAGCACGCTTGGCCAAGCCAGAAGAGTTTGCCCAGTTGGTGGGGCATATTTGTGAAAATGGCTATTTAAATGGTGAAGTGATCCGCCTCGATGGCGCGATTCGTATGGCCGCAAAATAATTAATTTGATTAAAGTGACAACAAACCGCAGCACAGCGTCCCCAATAAAGCGCTGTGTTGAGCACTTGAGCAGCATCCCCCAGCCTACACAACACGGAAGTGAGATCAGTCATGATTTTAAATGAAGAACAATGCATGATTCGCGACATGATGCGAGATTTTTCGCAAAACACGCTCAAGCCAACTGCTGCCGCACGCGATAAAAGTCATGAATTTCCAGCTCAAGAATTGAAGCAATTGGGCGAGTTGGGCGCGTTGGGCATGACCGTGCCGACTGAATGGGGGGGTGCGGGTTTGGACTACACCGCCTTAGTGATCGCGATCGAGGAAATTGCCGCTGGTGATGGTGCGATCTCGACCATCGTCAGTGTTCAGAACTCCTTACCCTGTGGGATTTTGCTGAAATATGGCACTGAACAACAAAAGCAACGCTATCTCAAGCAACTCGCCACTGGGGAATGGCTGGGGTGTTTCTGCCTGACCGAACCTGAAGCGGGTTCAGATGCGGGTGCATTGCGTTGTCGAGCGGTGAAAGATGGCGATGATTGGGTGCTGAGCGGCACCAAGCAATTTATCACCACCGGTAAGCATGCACAGATCGCTTTGGTGTTTGCCATCACCGATCCAAGTGCAGGCAAGCGTGGGATTTCTTGTTTCTTGGTACCGACCGATAACTCAGGCTATATCGTGTCTAACCTTGAACAGAAAATGGGGCAGCATTGTTCAGATACGGCAACCATTATTTTAGATCAATGCCGTATTCCGGCTGCCAATATGCTCGGCGCTGAAGGTGAGGGCTATAAGATCGCACTCTCCAATCTCGAATCTGGGCGTATCGGGATTGCGGCACAGTCGGTGGGGATGGCTCGTGCAGCACTCGATGCCGCGGTGGAATATGCCAATCAACGTAAAGCCTTTGGCGTTGAGATCGTACAACATCAAGCTGTGGCCTTCCGCTTAGCGGATATGGCCACGCAAATTGAAGCGGCACGGCAGTTGGTTTTTCATGCCGCCGCATTAAAAGATGCTGGTCAACGCTGTCTGAAAGAGGCCTCTATGGCCAAGCTGTTTGCCTCGACCATGGCTGAACGGGTCTGTTCCGATGCGATTCAAATTCATGGCGGTTATGGCTATGTCTCGGATTTCCCTGTCGAACGGATTTATCGTGATGTACGTGTCAGTCAGATCTATGAGGGTGCTTCGGATATCCAGCGCTTGGTGATTGCACGTGAAGTGACTCAAGGCTAAGCGCGACCTATGTTGTTGCAGCTGCTGCGCTGAGTCTATTACCTGCGATTCTGTATGCGATTTAGTGCGAAAGGTCGGCGAGTGTTCAAAAGCTGCAAGCTTGCTGCGGTATTTGGAAATTGAACTGTGATGCATGACATGGTTAGCTAAACACAGTTGCAATCGCTTTGCAGGATAGAGGTGATCAGGCTCGGTATTGGGTCTGAAAGATGCAAAACAAAATATAAAACAGGGTTCAGGGAGAGATCTTGAGATTTTAAGACTTAAGATCTTCAGTCGAGCACATACAGGATGAAGGTTGTTGTCATGAAGACACTTGCACAGGCATATCAAGAATTTAATTATCAAGCACAGATCGATCAGTTACTTGTCGGACAGCCAGATGCTGTGAATGCCTATGTCGAATGCTGCGCACGCTATGTCGGCACGGATCAAACTGCGTTGTTATGGGAAGGCAAACAGGGCGAGTCTGAAACTTGGACTTTTGAGCAACTTGATCAAGCTTCAGCTCAACTGGCGCATTATTTGAGTGCCCAAGGTATTCAGGTGGGCGATTGCATTGCGGGATTATTGCCGCGCACGCCTGAACTGTTGATCACGATATTGGCCACATGGCGTATCGGGGCGGTGTATCAACCCTTGTTTACTGCCTTTGAATCCAAATCTATTGAGCATCGGATCAGTACCGCGCAGACCAAAATGATCGTCACCAATGCGGAACAATTGCCAAAACTAGACACGGTGGATTGCCCACATATCTTGGTGGTCAAACCTGATCCTGTTACGGCGACACATGCTGATTTTTGGGCACAGATACAAACACAGCCAAGTCAGTTTGAACCCGTGATGCGCAGTTTTGATGATCCGTTTTTAATGATGTTTACCTCAGGCACCACAGGTCTAGCCAAGTCTGTGCCTGTGGCCTTGCGTGCCATGTTGGCCTTTAAAGGCTATATGACACATGCGGTTGATCTGCGTGCAGAAGATTCGTTTTGGAATCTGGCAGATCCGGGCTGGGCCTATGGTTTGTACTACGGCATCACCGGTCCGTTGAGCTTGGGTCACAGTATCATCATGGATGAGTGTGGTTTTAGCGTAGATCGTGCAGTAGAGATTATTCAAAAATATCGTGTCAGCAACCTGACTGGTTCACCTACGGCATTCCGCATGTTCTTTGGCTACAAAGAAAAATTTGATGCTGCGATTAAAGATCATCTACGTGTGGTCAGCAGTGCCGGGGAGCCGTTGACGCCTGAGGTGATCCATTGGTTTAAACAGGATCTGGATGTCAATATTTACGACCAATATGGTCAAACAGAATTGGGTATGGTGATCGCCAATCACCATGCTTTAGCACATCCGAAAAAAGTCGGCTCTGCGGGATATGCCATTCCGGGGCATCGCTTCTGTGTCCTCGATGAGCAGCACCAAGAACTGCCACAAGGTAGCATCGGCACCTTGGCCATCGACTGTGCTGCATCACCGTTGTTTTGGTTTACCGGCTATGGCGGCAATGATCGCAAGTCCTTTGTGGGGCAGTATTATTTGACCGGTGACACCGTGCAACTGAATGAGTTTGATGGGATCGATTTTGTTGGTCGTGCCGACGATGTCATTACAACGTCAGGCTATCGAGTTGGGCCTTTCGATGTGGAAAGCACCTTGCTGGAATGCGCGGAAGTGCTTGAGTCTGCGGTGATTGGCAAGCCTGATCCTGAGCGCACCGAGTTGGTTAAAGCCTTTGTGGTGCTCAAATCTCAGATCCAAACTTCGGATGCTTTGAAACTTAAATTGCAGGACTATGTGCGCGCGCGTTTATCTAAACATGCTTATCCACGTGAGATTGAATTTGTTGAACAGCTACCGAAAACCACCAGTGGCAAGATTCAGCGTAATTTACTGAAACAACAGGAAGTGGCCAAGTTTGAGGCGTTGATCAAGGCCAGTTAATCCAGTGCCTTGGCCATTTGCCGTTTCAAGCGCAATCGAGAATATAAAATAAAGATTCGCGCTTTAAATATCCGCGCCGCAATCGCGCAATAACAGTTCCATGCTCCGCACCCGAAAGGGTGCTTTTTTTTATTTTTGATGCTGAGCTGCTTGACCCGAGGAGTTGAATGTAAATAAATCGAATTTGTTGTTTTTTAAAATAATTTACTTAAAATCCACCAGAGGATCTTCACATTCAAAGCACAGGCATAAGCCAAAAATGCGCTATGCCTAAAAACAAGCAAGCATGAGAATAATATGTCCAACGCCCAAACAGAACACATTTTAAATATCGAAAATATTGATCAGCGCATACAAATTGATTTAACAGCAGATAATCAACTTGAGTTTATTCACTTTACGCAACAGCATATCGAAGCGCTCGATCCGATTCGCGCTTGTCATATTTACGCCAGTATTCATGAGAAACTCAACAATAGCCGCGCCTTAGTCGATAGTCTTGATCGTGGTATGCGCCTATCGCAGCAGCATTTTGCCCAACAGCGTGATTTACGTGATGCTGCGGTATCCGTGTTTTGGTTTCAGAAAATTGAGCTGCTTCATCGGCGAGCAGATGCAGATCCTTCAGAATTACTCGATACGCTTGATCGTGGTTTGGATAAATTTTTAGCTCAAAATCCAGCGCAGTATTTGGTCTTGGCGGACATTGCTGATCGACATAAAGCCTATCTTTTGCTGGAGCGGATCTTAATCAAACTGATCTACCTTCAGCCAGAGTCTGGTCCAGTATTACAAGGTTTGATGAAATATTATGTGCGTTGTCAACAGATCCTGCGCGAGGGCCACGACACAGTCGAAATGCGTCGTTTTCAAATACTGATGCAGATGGTTTATACGCAGGCATTGAATTTAGAGCCAATCACGTTTTATCACAGTAGTTTAGAGTGTATTCACGCCTTTCCAACGTCCGCTGTGGGTTATCATTTTGCGGGGATTTATCTTGCTGAGAAGGGCGAGTTTGAACGGGCATTAGACTATTTAAAGCGAGCACTGAAAATTAAAGTCGATGTGGTGACTTGGCGTTGTTGGATCGAATCTAGATATTGTTTAGGGCATGAACCTGATTTACAGGTGCCGGTTTTTAGCGATGATCTTCCCGTTATATTGTTTACAGAGAGTTATCACTTTGAAGACTTTATTGTTCGAGAGGTTCGCGACCAAGATCAACAGGGCTGGTTCGAAATGAGCTGTGAGTTGTATCGCCAAGCCTATGCAGCCTATCGCGATTATCAGTTAAGTGATCGTTTTGCGAGTGTGAACGATGCAGACCGTGAGAATTTGGGTAAGTGTTGTGATAACTATGCGATGCGATTGAATCAACTCGAAAAGTATCGCTTGGCCGTAAAAGTTGCCACAGAAGGCTTGAGCCTTTCAGGCTTTGTGGGGCTGCATGTGACACGTATGAATGCGTTGATGTTGCTTCAGGATGTGCAGGCTGCAGATCAGGCCTTGACTGAATATTTTGGGAACTATCGCGCTGAAGATGTGCCTTTTTTGCAGCATCAAGCACATTTGGCGAGTCAACTGAGAGTGGACTTTGAGTTGGGGCGACTGCAAGGCTTAGAAGACAAAGCGCATGCTCAGTTAATGCGCTTATATCAATTTCAAACCCAACAGCGTAAAAAACATAAAAAGCAGTATAAGACGTCACAGAGCAACGTGCAGCAGCGTTTCACTGAGCAGGATCGTCTCTTGGATCATCTTTTAGGCCATATCGAACATACCATTGATGATTTAATGTTGAAGCATGATATTCAAAAGCGCATTGCTTATTATGAAAATATCGTGCTTGAGCATGCACAGCTGGCGACGCCTTATTATATGCTGATGTACGATTATCACACGCTTAAGAATTATGAAAAAACCAAATATTGCGCCTTAACCTTTTTGCAGAACAAACCCCGCGAATTGAATGCAGAACATCAAAAAAACCAAGCGCATTTTCATTTAATCAAAAGTTATTTTCACTTGGCCGAATATCGCGCTGCGGTGCAGCACTTTAGCAAGCATGATGATGAGATTGTGCAAAGCATGCCGGATGCAGAATATACCGAGTTGCAAGTCTTTTTGATTCAAAGCTATATCCAACTGAATCAAACCCAACAGGTGCAACGGCATATAGAATCGGTACAAGAAATGTATCGAAGTAAAGCGTGGCCCTATGATGCACTGATGGCGAGGGTGGATTTAAGTCATGCTGAGTTTCTATATGCCCAAGGTCAGTTAAAATACGCTCACCAATGCTTAAAACGTGTATTGGCCTTTCCCGAGCATAATCGCAAGGCGCTGATCTTTCAAAAAACTTGGAAAAAGCCCAGCTTCTGGCAGCGATTGTTTTAAGGGCTTTAAGTGGCTTAATTGTTTTAACTGATTTTAGTGGTTTAATTGGCTTAAATAATTTAAAGACAGACTGTGCTCGTTTAACGGCCTAAGCCTATGGGCTGCCGAATGATGAAAAATTCTTTATAATCCTGAACAACCATCAATAGCCACTCAGTCTAAAGGATCAATACGTGATAGATGATCAGTTCGATGCCAACTTAGAGTTAAGTGATGCGGAAATGCATCTCTATAGCCGTCAAATATTATTAGAAGATTGGGATATCGAGGCGCAGGAAAAACTGAAACTGTCCAATATCTTGATCGTAGGTGCCGGCGGGATCGGCTGTAGCTGTGCGGAATTATTGGCACGTGCCGGTGTGGGCAAGATCACACTGATTGATGCGGATCGCATTGAAGTGAGCAATCTACAACGTCAAATCGCTTATAGCAGTGCGGATCTGGGTTTTTATAAGGCGGAGGTATTGGCTAAACGCTTGCGCCATATCAATCCACATATCCAAGTGGAGGCCGTCGTGGCGCGCTTGGATCAGGACAATGCCGCTGAATATATTGCCAAGCAAGATTTGGTGCTGGATGGCTGTGATAACTTTATTACCCGTTATCTAGTCAATCAATTTTGCCAACAGGCTGAGGTGCCGTTGATTAGCGCTGCGGCGATTGCTTTTCAAGGCCAGTTGTTGATGGTCGAGGGGCAGTCGGCTTGTTATCAGTGTCTATTTCCAAGAAATTCCGATAGCTCGGCACAACAGGCTGATGAGGGTTTGCGTTGCGCTGACTCAGGAGTCTTGGCCACCACGCCAAATGTCATGGCCGCATTACAAGCGCATCATGCCTTGCTGTATCTAGGTTTGGGTAAAACACCATTAAAACAAAAGCTTTTATTATGGGATGGTCTAAGCATGCGTCAACGCGTGCTGCAATTTGAAAAAGATGATCAATGTCCAATATGTTCATCAAGATCAACCTGCAAGATCTAATTCTTTGTTAAACTGCATTCATTTATGTGTATATCAATCCTATGAAAAAAAATATGTTATTGGATGGCTTACGCTCAGTGGGTCGGATCGGCGAAACAGCGGTGATCGCTGCCAGAGCCGGTATTAAATACGCGACTGAAAAGCCGAGTAACGCCAAACTGATGCGCGAAACCTTTGAATCTCTGGGTTCGACCTATATCAAACTGGGTCAGTTTATCGCCAGCACGCCGTCTTTATTTCCACGGGAATATGTCGAGGAGTTCCAAGGCTGTTTGGATCAAACCCCATCGATGCCGTTTAGTTATGTGCAGCAAGTGCTGGATCAAGAGTTTGCTGGACGTGATTTGAGTGAAATATTTGCTTCAATCGAACAGACGCCTTTGGCTTCAGCCTCAATCGCACAGGTGCATGCCGCCAAGTTGGTCAGTGGCGAAGATGTGGTGCTCAAGGTACAAAAGCCTGGGGTGGAAACCATCCTGTATACCGATCTCAATGTCTTGCATTGGTCTGCCAAGATTTTGGAAAAAGCGGTGCCCAAGGTCAAATTTGCCTCTTTGGCCGATATCGTCGAAGAGATCAAATCGCGTATGATTCGTGAAGTGGATTTCATCGAAGAAGCACGAAACTTGGATGACTTTGTTGAGTATTTACAGGCCACCAACAACCATGTCGCCACAGCACCCAAAGTCTATCATCAGTATTCGACCCGCCGTGTCTTGACCATGCAGCGCTTGTATGGCGTGCCATTAACGGATTTTGATGTGGTCAAGCAGCATTGCAAAGATCCTTCACAGGTCTTGATCAGCGCCATGAATACTTGGTTTGGTAGCTTAATGATGTGTAAAAGCTTCCATGCTGATTTACATGCCGGCAATCTGATGTTGCTCGAAGATGGTCGGATAGGCTTTATTGATTTTGGTATCGTGGGACAGCTTGATCCGCAAGTCTGGACCGCATGTATGGCATTTATGGATGCCTTGCAAAATACCGATTATGCCGCGATGGCTGAAAGCATGTTGAAAATGGGCATGACCGCTGAACAGATCGACACTCAGGTCTTGGCCAGTGATTTGGAGCGTTTATTTAGCGGCATGATTTTGGCTGATCCGCAGCAGATCCTGTCCTCCAATCCAGCCGACCTCAACGATATCATGATGGAAATGGTGGCCGTGGGTGAGCGTCATGGCATCCGATTCCCACGTGATTTTGCTTTATTATTCAAGCAAATGTTGTATTTTGATCGCTTTATGCGCGTTCTCGCACCCTATACCGATATTTATGCTGACCAACGCTTACAAATGGTGCAAAATTTGGAACCGACTCAGTTGCTTAAGCATTAACTATTACGCTTTAAGTACTCAGCTTTAGCGAAGCACGCTGCAGCACTGAGCACTCAGTGATTGATAAGGGTGAGCCAAGCGCCATCCTCGCACCACGCCAAACTGGTTGGCGTGGTGTAGGATTTAAACTGACGGATTTAAAAATGCTGATTAGACGAATGGGATCGTGATCATGGATGCAATCATCATTGAAGGCTTAAACGTCGATACTGTGGTCGGCTGTTTTACCTGGGAACGACAAATCACCCAACCTTTGTCTTTAGATCTGACGGTGTATACCTGTTTAAAGCAAGTCGCTGCCTCGGATGAACTCGAAGATACCCTCAATTACGCGCAGATCTGTGATCTGGCGACTGAAACAATCCAGCAAGCACAACCAAAAATGCTGGAACATGCCGCACAGTTGGTGCTCGAAACATTGTTTGATCAGTTTGAAGCGATTGAATCCATTTCGATCACGATTCGCAAACCCGCAATTATCGCCCAAGCCAACGCCGTAGGAATTCGTCTTGAACGCCACCGAAACGATATTCGCCCTCGCACTGGCGAGTAATCTCAATCCACGCCAGCATTTTGATCAGGTATATACCGAATTACAGCGCTTAGGTGTGGTGACATTTTCCAATATTTACGTGATTCCTTGTCGCGATGCGATTGGTGCGGACTATTGGAATGGCGCCTGTCTGCTTAAAAGCACGCTTGCTGTTGACACGCTGATCGATACACTGAAAAAAATGGAAGCTGCAACAGGTCGAGTGCGACCGTCGCATCAGATCAGTTTAGACATCGATTTGATTGCATGGGGCGTCGATCTGGCTCAGATGCAATGGAATCCTAAAAAATTACCCCTAGCACTGGATGTGAAAATCCCGATGCAAGACATTTGGCCCAATCCTGCATTCGATCACGCCGTGCATGCATTCCCGGTTGTGCATGCCAGTAGTTTGAATATCTCACAGGATCATGCTGTGATTGCGTCTTAGGGTCTGAATTCATTTATAAATTGCGTTATCGGCTAAAATTGTATTAAACAAGGCAACAATCGCAGTTACTGGTGTTGAGTTGTTCAAAATAAAAAAGGGAGTCTTAAATACTCCCGTTTGACTAAATGGCTAAGCGTAAATTTAATGCTTTAACGACTTTGATGATTGTATCAAAGCTTGGATTTACATCACCAGAAAGTGCTTTGTAAAGACTCTCTCGGCCTAAACCTGTATCTTTTGATAGCTTGGTCATTCCTTTTGCTTTCGCGATATTCCCGAGCGCTTTCGCTATAAATGCCGCATCTCCATTGGATTCTTCGATGCAAGTTTCTAGATAAGCTTGCATATCTTGTTCTGTTTTAAGGTATTCAGCGCTATCCCATTTACGAAGTTTAATCGCCATTTATAATTGCTCCACTAATTCTGTGTCTCCAAAGTTTCCATCTTCAACCCGATCAATTCTTACTTGTATACGTCTTTTTGCTTGTTGGTCTTTTAATTTGCCAAACCATGCGTCAAAGACTTCGGTGGTATATATTGAGTACATATTTGGATTGTATCTACTAGGATACAAACAAGCAAGGTAGATCGATTTAAAATCGAATATTTATTTTTCATTTGAGTATCGATATTTTTGTATGTCTTATCCTTGAAGGATGCAACATCAAATGCAGTTTGGTTGAGCTGTAAAATACAAAACCGTTAAAATAGCCTAAGTAATCCAAACTCCATCTTTAAACAGATACACATCACAATTTGGATCACGGCCAATCCGATCCACCACTGCAAAGAGACTTGGGGCTTCAAGCGTCAGTAAAGGGTGATGCCATGTGCCGGCTCGATAATTCACCCCTTGGCTCCCATCTGTGATAAAAGCCTGCAATTGACTCAGATCCGGTGTGGCATCATCCCATGCCGGTGCCACCACGATGATAAAGACCTGTGCCTGCATCGGGATAAAGGCTTGAGATCCCAAAGGATGTCGTTCCAGCATACGGATCTCAACAGCTAATGTCGCAGCCTGTAACTGCCGAAATAGACTGATCCCCAATCGAGCTTCTGCATCGACCTGCGTGTTGGCCAGATCATGATAGCGCTGTGTCTGTCCGGCATTGATCGCGATAAAGTTCGGATTTTCGCAGTCTTGTGCAGCGCAACTGATCACCTCGCCATAAGCTGAAAATGCAGCAGCCGTTAACGGCTGTAGTGGAATGCAAACCTTGCCATTGTTGTGGGGATTATGACTCATCGGCTGTGCTCACCAGTTTGCCCCATAAACGCACTCGACTGATCCCACCATCGGGAATCATATTGATCCGAATATGTGAAATCTGCTGATGGGCGAGGATTGGCTCTATATATTCATGCACATGATCCATCTGCATCGGCTGTGCTGGCAATAAATATGGCCAAAACATACTTTGCGCAATCAACTGTGTATCACTGGCATCTTGTACATGAATGGCTTGTATCGAGACTTGCGCGGGATAATTGCCCTTAAAATGTGCGGTATCAATATCGATTTGTTGAATGTGCGCGCGCTGACCGAGGGCGAGAATACACCAGTCATAGCCCGGTGCACGGCGGCGTTTGGTTTCCCAACCATCACCCATATTGATGCCACGTCCGGGCAGGATCAAGTGACGAGGATGGCCAAAGTGCGCATCACTATAGGCAATGACCCGACCGCCATTTTCCAGTGCAAGTCGGTCTAACACTTGATTGGCTTGATGCTGTGCACGATGCACCTGACCATAGACCCGAAAGCGCGCAATCCCCCCATCGGGAAAAATATTCAAACGCACATGACTAAAGACTTGATCGCAGCTGACCGGCAAGATGTGATGTTGATTGGGGCCAAGTTCTTGATTGGGCAATAGACTGTGCCAGGTGACTTGCTCGAAGTCCTGATCGGAGGCATCTTCGATATAGCAAGCATCGACTGAAGCAG
>JASLJB010000096.1 GCA_030152605.1 Acinetobacter sp.
CATCCATTGATTTATCATAATGTTCCTTCCAAAGTCTGATTTTTAATTGGTAAAGCAGTTCAGTGTTTATTTGCGTTTATAGTAAAGTCGCATATAGGTTCGAGTCGCTTGATTGTAGGTATTTGAATTTGGGTCTTTATCTATAATCAAACGCATGGTAGATGCCTTGTCCGCGATCTTATTCATATAATCGGTTGAAAATTGCACATCGACAAAAGCATGTCGGTTGACGGTCGCATCCTCAACATGTCTCAGATCCGAATCTTGCAATGCCAATAAGTCTTTTTGCTGTTCTTTGGGCACTTGAATGAGAAATAAGGTGTTGTTATCCCAGATTTGTTTAAATCGTTCTTCGTCAAAACTGATATTGCCTAAGGCGGGATCGGCGACATAGACGCGACCATCTTTATAGGCTTTATAGACCACGAAATGTTTAAAACCGGCATAGGTAATCGGCACGATGGCCGGTTGATCTTGTTTGATCAGGTCGGAAAACTCCCCCCGATAGCCACCACTTTCAAAGCCAATCGCGGTGACAAAGCGCTTCATATCCAGCAGGGAAAAACTACGACGTTCTACGATGCGTTCGTATTCCCCAAAACGTAACAAGCCTTCCATGGTTTGCAACTCATTCAGTTGCGTCCCGACATGTCCATTGAGTAAGGTGGTGAGCGCTGCAGAACCGCAACTATAATCATAGGCTTGGCGAACAATGCCTTTAAATTGGCTCTCTACCGCGGGCTTGATACTGACCACTTCGCGATGATTACGGCTAAAAGACTGATCCCTCGGATCAGCTAACTCGGAGTAATACACGGCGTCAGCAGGTTTGGGTTTTACATCGAGTGCATGACTGGCAAAGTAATAAATCAATGCCGAACCTAAAGTAATTTCAATCATATTTTTTACTATTCAAGTATCGGCAATCAATTGCCTAATTTCGACGTTATTTTAGAGTAATCACTCCAATCATACATTACAAAAAAAACATATACATCACTGTAATTAAATTAGATCTATATTTTTTAAGAGATTTACACGATTTCATTCACGTCTGCTCAAGATTAGAGCAAGCCGATTTATCGCAACAGAGCGAGACCATCATTTTGCAGTGAATGCTACACAGAAAATAAAAACGCGTGATCAACACGCGCTTTTATTACACATCCAAACTGCTGATCAATGTCCAGTGATGGTGATTTTGGCGCCAGCATTGGTGCCATTCATCATTTTCAGACCACTGATTTGCACATCACCAATTGACTTGGCATCTTTACTGCCCAATTGAATGCTTTGCACATAGATATCGGTTTTGTTTTTCAAGGCAGTGACTTCAAGACCTTTGGTCGTCACAGCAACATCCACATTCATGTCCATGTTGGCTGAACCCGTATCATTGATTTTGATTTTACCAAGTACGATATCACCACCACCTGCAACAGAGGCGTCATGTAAAGATAAGTTATTAATTTCTAAACCACCCACCATGGAACCATTCAATTTGATCATGGCACCCTGTGGGGTATTCCCCAATTGCACGTTTGCCGTCATCTGACCGGTTGACAGTGACAGACCATTTAAAATGACCGCTTTATCGCCATCACCGACGCTATAGAATCCAGTCGTGTCATCTTTAGTTGCTGCAGACACGTTGATTTCGCCGAGCTCAATATCTAGCCCTGCAATCGCAGCCCCAATATTTAAGAAGGCTTTGCCTGCACCACCATCAGTATCAATCGTGATATCTGCGAAATTACCGGATGCCAAAGCTGCTGAACTGGTCAGTTTGACATTATTGATATTAATTGCGCCTGCCCCTGCGGTTCCACCTAAACCATTATCAGCCACTGCTAAACCATCGCCATCATAAACAGATACACGATCAATGCCGATTTCAGTCAAACCAATGCCGATACTGATCCCATCTTGACCCGTGGTTGCACTCAGTGCGGCATCGTCCATTTGTTGCATTGCCATTGCGTTGGCACTGATCGCTAGAGAAGAAACTAAAGCAAGTTTAGTGAATAATTTCATAAGTACTCTCCCAAGAGTTTTTTTTCATTGTTGGCTACTCTCCGTCGTTTCAAGTTGTTTTTATTTTTCTGACAACCGAAAACATCATCCTTGAGTAGTTGCTTAAGCACTATTAAACTAACGCCATGTTACTTTTTGTTCAACTATTGTTGAACAAAAACACAGAATAACCGATAAACGGTATTTACACAGCACCGCGCAAAGCAACTATAGTAAGATTATTCATCTTCATTCCCGAACGTTGTAATGTCAGATATTTCAATTTTCCAAAAAAAATTGTGCAGCTCAACACGTAGTGTTGCAAGTATATTGCATGCCCTACAGCCCTTATTCGGCTGTGTTTACCTCGAAGATCAGAATTCACCGACGATTTCGTTTCTCCCTGAGGCATATTGTCAACTGAGTGAACATAAAACAGACATTCAGACCCGAACAAACTTACAACACTACAGTCACATCAACTTAGATGACGATCCCAGTCATAGCGCCCAACAATTTATAAAAAATTTGATTCAGTTTCAGCCCAAGCCAGCAGCAGCCCCCCCAGAGGCAAGCACCGCAAGCGCAAGCGATCATGTACCAGACCCAGCCACGATAGGTTTTCAGGGCGGCTATATTGGCTTTGTGGACTATAACTATGCTGCCCAGCAGCAGGTCAGCAGTACTGCATCGGCCCAACCTCAGTTTTATATCGGGCGTTACAGCAGTTACTTAAAACGCCAATCACAGCACTGGGTGTTTTATAGCCTTGACCCACAGGCTGCCGAGATCTTTGAACTGCTCCAGTCTTTGATTGATCCTGATACCGCCCCGCATCGTTCGCAAGCACATCGTTCGCAAGCGCATACACCGCCGAAAACAGCATTCCATCTGACCCAAGCCTGTGCGGCGCTCTGGAGCAAAGCAGAATACCAGCACGCCTTTGAGCGTATTCAGGACTATATTCGTGCAGGCGACTGTTATCAGATCAACCTGACCCAACAGTTTGTCGGCACGGCGCAAGGTGAGTTACTCGAGACGGCCGAACAATTTTGGCAACTGACCCAAGCGCCCTATGCGGCCTATCTCAAACTGCCCGAGTTTGAACTACTCAGTTGTTCGCCCGAGCTATTTATCGAGTTTGCCGCAGATCGTCGCCTGATCACTAAACCGATTAAAGGCACCATGCCCAGATCTGCCGACCCTGTTCAAGATGAGCACTACAAGCAACAGTTGATCCACTCGGAAAAAGACCAAGCAGAAAACTTAATGATCGTAGATTTATTGCGTAACGATCTCAGTGTCTATGCCGAAGTCGGCTCGGTCAAAACCCCAAAATTGTTTGAGATTGAATCTTTTAACCAAGTACATCATATGGTCAGCGAAGTCAGCGCCACACTGACCCAAGACACCCATCCCTTTGAGTTGCTGATGTCGGCATTGCCGGGGGGCTCGATCACCGGCGCACCGAAGATTCGTGCCATGCAGATTATTGAAGAACTTGAAGTTGCACCGCGCGGTGCCTATTGCGGTTCGATTGGATATTTTAATTTTGATGGCACTGGGCGTTGGAATATCCTGATTCGCTCGATCCAAAAGTACCAAGATCAGGTCAGCCTTTGGGCCGGTGGCGGGATTACCATCGCCTCGGATTGCGATGCTGAATATCAAGAGTGCTTTGATAAAGTCGAAGCCATGTTGGATTTACTCAACACCTGGCAACTCGCGCCGGCCACGGAATCGCCTCAATCGGTCTGATCAGACCGAGAACATCGCCAAAAAAAACATCGCCCCATCCAATGCAGAGGGCGATGTCTTTTTGCTTGTCGATGCTATAAGTCTGCGCTTAACACAACGCAACTTAGAGCTTAGCCTAACTAGCGCAGTGTGAGTATCAAAGGCTTTAGCGCAAAATCTGGTTTTTTAGCGTCTCTAATAAACGCAAGTTCTGTGCCTCAGTACCGACAGTGATGCGTAAGAACTGATTGATGCGAGGCTGATTAAAGTAACGCACGATAATCCCCTGCGCGCGTAAAGCCTGCGCCAACGCACCCGCATCATGCTCAGGCTGATGGGCAAACACGAAATTGGCTTTAGATGGCAACACCTCAAAACCCAAGTCCTTTAATCCAGCCATTAAGCTTTCACGACAGTCGATGACTTTTTGACACTGCGCCTCAAAGTAAGCTTGATCCTCAAAGGAGGCCGTCGCTGCCGCAATCGCAAAGCGATCAATCGGATAGGAGTTAAAGCTGTTTTTGAC
>JASLJB010000100.1 GCA_030152605.1 Acinetobacter sp.
TCATAATCACGAGGCGATGCAGTAGAAAGCTGCAAGGGTAAGATTGCCGGTTGTGGTGCCCCTAAGCCTTCGATTTCATCATAAATCACTTCAAGCTTATTCAGCGTCCGGCCATGCAGCACCACGGTTGCGCCGTGTAAGGCATAGCTCAATGCAGCTGCACGACCAATGCCATCGCCAGCGCCAGTAATCAGGATGATTTTGTCTTTAAGTAAATCTGGGCGAGGTTGATATTCTGAAAACTTCATATAAGTAAAACCTCCGAAGATATCATTTGTCTAAGTTGTATTGTTGTGATGCTCTAATTGAGCTGGAATAATTGTTGAATTTTATGATGTAACTCTGTGACATTGTTGACTATACAATCTGCCTGCCAAGCATTCAAATCATCTTTATACGCAATCGGCAAATAACCGTAACCGGCCAAAATAGTGTACATATTGGCGTTACGGCCGGCATCGATATCGCGCGGATGATCGCCCACATAGATGATTTGTGTCACATCAAGATCGATGTGTTTGGCTGCAAGATACATGGGTTCAGGATCAGGTTTGGTGTGGGTCACATCTTCAGGACAAACCAAAACCGCGCAGCGCTGACTCAATTGCAGCGCATCTAACAGCGACTCACTCAGCCAACGTGGTTTATTGGTGACGATGCCCCAAGGGATCGCATTGGCTTCTAGCTGTTCTAATAGCGCTGGCATGCCGGCGAATAGATCGGTATCAACAGCAATTTCTTCGGCATACAGATCGAGGAAACGTTGTCGATGCGCGAGAAAAACCGCATCAGCACTGTCGAGTTCCGGATAGACCAACTGCACCATGGCTCGCGCACCCTCAGACACTTGGGTACGAATCGTTTCAGCCGCCACCACGTCACGACCTTCAGCACGGCACATGTCTTGGATAATGCGAATAAAATCTGCCGCCGTGTCGATCAATGTGCCATCGAGATCAAACAGGACCGCCTTCATAGCGAGCCTGCTTGTGGAGCGTTGTTGGTATTTTGAGTGTAAACCATATAGTTGACATCGACGTTGGCGGCGAGCCAATAGTGCTTGGTCAATGGGTTGTAATGCAGACCAGTCATGTCTTTGAGCTCTAAACCTGCTTGACGGATATCATGTGCCAGTTCAGAAGGCTTGATAAATTTGTGATAATCATGGGTGCCTTTTTTGAGCAGGCGTAGCACATACTCAGCCCCAATGATCGCAAATAAATAGGCTTTTGGATTGCGATTGATGGTAGAGAAAAACACATGACCGCCCGGTTTAACCAGTTTTTGGCAGGCTTGAATGATCGATGCTGGATCTGGAACGTGTTCTAACATTTCCATACAGGTAACGATGTCATATTGGCCTGCTTGTTCTTCTGCAAGTTGTTCCACGGGCACTTGGCGATATTCGATATTGTCTACATTCTCTTGTTCAGCATGTAGGCGTGCGACATTTAACGGTGCCACACCCATATCAATGCCCAAAACATTTGCACCACGACGTGCCATACTCTCCGCTAAAATACCGCCGCCACAACCGACATCGAGAATTTTTTTATCGCTTAAACCACCCGCATGTTCATCAATCCAGTTTAGACGCAAAGGATTGATTTGATGCAGTGGGCGAAACTCGGAATGCTGATCCCACCACAAAGCAGCAAGCGCTTCAAATTTCGCAATTTCTTGTGGGTCGACATTTAGTTGCGACATAATAGGCCACCTCGGAGTAATGTGTTTGAATACAAAATTTTGCAAGTTCTTAGTGTAGCGATTATTCTAGAAAAAGCGATCAATCATCAAAAAAAGTTCACACAAGAAAAACCATATTCCTATATATGTTTTATAGTTGGACCATAAGCTATACCAAACCAATCATGAGGATAACGAAGTCAATGAAAAAATTTATTTTAGGCGGCGTCACGGCAATGGTGATGGCATTTTCAGCACAAGTGATGGCGGCAGACTTTGTTGCAGGGAAAGACTACACCGTTCTACAAAATCCGGGTAAATCGGAAGTTGCGGGAAAAATCGAAGTGCGCGAGTTCTTTTGGTATGGCTGCGGTCACTGCTCTAACCTTGAACCGTATATGCAAACATGGTTGAAAAAATTACCGTCTGATGTGCATTTTGTGCGTACCCCAGCGGCGATGAACAAACTTTGGGAACAAGGTGCGCGTGGTTACTATGTGTCAGAAGCGTTAGGGATCAGAAAATATACCCATATCCCATTGTTTCATGCGATTCACAAAGAAGGTCAGCAGATTTTTGACCAAGCCGCACAAGCGAAATTCTTTAGTCAATATGGCGTTTCTGAGCAGAAATTTAATAGCTTATTTGACTCCTTTGCAATCACAGCCAAAGTCGCTGAATCCAATAAGCTGGCACAACAGTACCAACTTTCAGGCGTACCTGCGGTGGTGGTGAATGGCAAATATATGGTGCAAGGTGAAAATGGTCGTGTAACTCAAGTTGTTGATTACTTGGTTGAAAAAGAGCGTAAAGAAAAATAATACCTCTTGTGTCCCAGCAAGCAGCACGATCATGATGTATATGATTTGGATCTAGATCTAAAACTAAGACTAAGACTAAGACTAAGACTAAATATAAACCTGCTTCGGCAGGTTTTGTTTTGCTTGGAAGTTGTATTTGACCTGATGCTGCCGATGCGCCCTGCAGGGGCGAGGCGCGCTAGGCGATTACAGGCCGTTCCCAGTTAGAGATGCCTCTGAAGATTAACTGTACTTGAGTAATGGTTTGTTGTCTGAGTTGCTGCTGTTGGTCTTGATCGACTTCAGTCGTCGCACTTGTGCTCTGACGCTGCATGCTGATCCACGACATCGCCCAAGTAAATGAAAGATTAATCAAAATATTGGCCAGTACTTTAAAGTCATTGCCATCGCTGAAGTGACGCGTACTTTCGAGTTTACTCAGCTCTTGGCTCAGGTCTTGATTGAGGAAGTCAATTTCTCTGGCAATCGCCTGACGTAGTCCCGCAGCACCGCCCCAACGCTCAGCAATCATAAAAATCCATGCTTGCGGATTGTCTTCTACCGCAGCAAAGAACAGATCTATACTGGTTTCGATCTTGGTCTCGGGTGTATGAATATACATACGGATCAGCTGATGCAAGATGGTTTTGAGGTGCAAAGCAACCTGATCGACCAACTCCTTACCCAATTCATCCATATCTTGAAAGTGTCGATAAAAGGCGGTCGGCACCAATCCAACCTCGCGCGCCACTTCTCGAAGACTAATACTTGAAAATGAGCGCCCTGACGTGCTCAAACGTAAAGCGGCATCAAGTAAGGCATGACGACTTTGTTGTTTACGTTCTTCGCGGATCGACATTCTGTATTGAGGCCCAAATAAATTGTTCAGAGTTTAGCAAATATTCACACGAATTAAACGACGAATGTCAGTGAACAGGTGTTGACTGGAAAACGAAAAAGCGTATAGTGCACATATGTTCACTCAATAAATCGTGAGTACAAAGAGGAACGTGTTATGCAACAAACTATGCATTATAAACCGCATTGGGTCCGAGAGGATTTTGTCGACTTCATAGCAGAAAAATTCAATCCAAGCTGGGCCTGGAAAAAAGTTAAAGCTGAAGTCATTGATATTACAGAGATCAGTCCAGATTTCTATCAACTGCAGTTACGTCCTAACCGCAATTTCAACGCGCAGCAGTTTAAGGCCGGACAAAGTGTTTTACTGACGCTGAACATTGCAGGCGTGCGCCAGCAACGTAGCTACTCTATTCTAAACATCACGCGCAATGGCGATCTGTGTATCGCGGTTAAACGTCAAGGTCGTGTCTCTGAGGCACTGACTCGTTTATCTCGGTCTGCTGTGCTAGAACTGTCGCAGAGCCAAGGTGACTTTGTACTGGAGTTGGGTGAAAACGCAATTGTGTTGATCGCCTCTGGGAGTGGTATTACGGCGATTTATGCTTTGTTAAAGGATGCATTATCACGTCAATATCAAAAAATAGATCTGATTTATTTTAGTCGGGATGAGGCTTTTCATGCGCAGTTAACTGCACTGGCAGCGCAACATCCACAGTTCAACTATGTCCAGATCAACACATTGCAAACCCGCCAGCATTTGAGCCAAGCCCTGTTGCAGCAATATGTACCAGACTTTCAGCAACGTACCGCCTATGTCTGTGGTGCTCAAGGCATGATGCAGGCCGCGAATCAAATCTATCGCGAGCTTGGGATCGAAACGCAGCTCAAACAAGAGTTTTTCCAGAAGCTGGCCGATGAAAATGTGACTGCACAGCCGGTGGTGTTTGCACGCTCTCAACAACACTTTCAAGCGCAATCGTCGCTACTTGAGAGTGCAGAGCAGGCCGGTCTACGTCCAAGCCATGGTTGCCGTATGGGCATTTGCAATCGCTGTAGCTGTACCAAAATCAGTGGCTCCACCAAAAACTTGTTGACCGGGGTAATCGATCATGACAGCCAAACCCAGATCAAACTATGTATTAGTCAGGCCGTCAGTCCTGTGGTGATTAACCTTTAAGTCTCAGTCGAATAGCAGCTGTAGTACTGCTAAGAGCATCGCTGATGATGAGGCGACGATACCGCAAAGAACGGCCCATAAGATCAGCATTAAAATTAAAAATTATCGGAGATAACACGATGAATATGCCGCTAGAAATATCCAGCCTCAGTAAATCAAAACACCTCAGCCCGGAACAGACTGAAGCGTTTGGACGCCGAGTGGAGGAGATTCGCCAACAGGTGATGCAAGACTTAGGGCAACAAGATGCCGAATATATTTATAAAATTAGAAACTTTGTGCGTTATAGCGAGATCAGCTCACGTGCCATGTTGATGTTCGCAGGTTGGTTGCCACCGGTGTGGTTGCTGGGCACTGGGCTACTGGGCGTGTCTAAGATTGTTGAAAATATGGAATTGGGTCACAACGTCATGCATGGCCAGTTTGACTGGCTGAATGATCCGAGTTTAAACGGCGCCAGCTACGACTGGGACACGACATCCTCGGGTGACGATTGGAAGCATACCCATAATTTTATTCACCACACCTACACCAACATCGTCGGTAAAGATCATGATGTGGGCTACGGCTTATTACGTGTCAGTGCGTCTCAGCCTTGGGAGCCGCGTTTTCTATTCAATATCCCGTTGGCGATCCAGTTGATGCTGTTTTTTGAATGGTACGTCGGGATGCAAAACCTGAATATTGAAGATGCGCTAACTTATAAAACCAAAACTTGGGCACAGGTTTGGGAGGATTCCAGCAAGTTTAGAAAGAAAGTGCGTCGTCAGGTGCTTAAAGATTATGTGCTATTTCCGGTTATTGCAGGACCGAATGCACTGCCTGTGTTGACCGGCAATGCGGTGGCCAACGTGATCCGTAATATCTGGTCGTCTGCGGTGATCTTTAATGGGCATTTCACTGAAGATGCTGAAACCTTTGAACAAGATAACACAGCGCTTGAAACGCGGGCTGAATGGTATCTCCGCCAGATTCGTGGATCGAGTAACTTTAGCGGTACGCAAGCTTTACATATATTGAGTGGTAACTTAAGTCATCAAATTGAGCATCACTTGTTCCCGGATATGCCAGCCAATCGTTATGCCGAGGTTGCACCTCAGATTAAAGCGTTGTGTTTGGAGTATGGTATCCACTATAACCAAGCTCACTTTTTCAAACAGTTTGGCAGTGTCTGGGTCAGACTGGCGAAACAGTCTTTGCCAGCGCAAGTGAATACGCGTATTCATGGCGCTTGGCAAAAAATTAAAGCAGTCTTGGGATAAGCCAAAGTCATTCATGCGGATGAGTTTTTACAGTTGTGCGGTCTGAGTGCTCCAATCTTGAAACACGCATCTGTTATACTAGCCCGCAATTCAATGAAGCCCAGATAAGGAAGATTTATGCGTATCGACCAACGTGCATTAGACCAATTACGCGATGTTAAAATTACCCGTAACTATACGCGCTATGCAGAAGGCTCGGTTTTGGTCGAATTTGGTCATACCAAAGTGCTGTGTACCGCCAGTGTTGAAAACTCTGTACCGCGTTTCCTCAAAGGCAAAGGCCAAGGTTGGGTGACTGCGGAATATGGTATGTTGCCACGTTCAACCCATACCCGTAGTGATCGTGAAGCGGCACGTGGCAAGCAAAGTGGACGTACCCAGGAGATCCAACGCCTGATCGGACGTAGTCTACGTGCCATGGTTGATCTGAAGAAACTCGGTGAAAACACCATCGCGATTGACTGTGATGTGATCCAAGCCGATGGCGGTACACGTACTGCAGCGATTACCGGTGCGGCAGTGGCATTAATCGATGCAATGAATGTATTACTTGAGCAAAAAAAGATTAAGCATGATCCATTAAAAGGCTTGGTTGCCGCGATTTCTGTGGGCATGTATCAAGACCAAGCATTGCTTGATCTCTGTTATGAAGAAGATTCGAACTGCCAAACTGACTTGAATGTGGTGATGACTCAGGCTGGCGAATTTATTGAGATTCAAGGGACTGCTGAAGAAAAGCCATTTACCCGAGTGCAGTGCAATGCCATGTTAGAACTTGCAGAGACAGGCATCAAAGCGTTGATCGAAAAACAACAAAAAGCCTTGGGTTGGTAAGCTGACAGCAGCGCCAACGGGGTCAATCATAAACGCATCTTCGGATGCGTTTTTTTATGCTTTGGATTTCGTGCTTTGGAATTTTACTTGCATCACATCACATCACATCACATCACATGCACATTGCATTGAGTTACAAGTTGCGACTTTCATGCAATTGTCACATTGAACTGCGACTTGTTTTTAAGAGCAGGCGTGCTGGCCTATAGGTGTTATGGATCACGAAATTGCCATCAAAGCATCATCATCGCGTCATTTGAATTGTATTGACTATCACTACTTTAATTGGATGGACACAACAATGCGTGGTTTGGTTTTAATCGTTTTGATGCTCAGCAGTAGCATATTTCTCAGTGCCTGTAACAACGGCGATGATGCGCAAGATCAGCCGTCTGATCAGCCCGTGACCAGCCAATGCACCGTGCACTGCGCACCATAAAACAATAACAATAAGGACAGCACTATGAACCGTCGTGATTTTATTCTCAATTCAGGCAAGACCATGTTTAGCGCAGCGGCATTGGCCAGCTTTCCCGCCAGTATCCAAAAAGCCCTCGCGATTGATGCCAAAGTGCAAAGCGGTACGATTCAAGACGTCAAACATGTGGTGATCTTGACGCAGGAGAACCGTTCTTTTGATAACTACTTCGGCACACTCAAAGGCGTGCGCGGTTTTGGTGATCGCTTTACGATTCCATTAAGCGAGGGTCGTCAGGTGTGGGAACAATTCGATGCCAAAAAAAACAAGCTTTATCCCTATCACCTCGACAGTCGTGTCGGCAATGCGCAGCGCGTCAATGGCACACCACATTCATGGCGAGATGGTCAAGACGCATGGGATATGGGGCGCATGGGGGATTGGGTCAAGCACAAACAACCACAGTCTATGGGCTACTATCAACAGCAGGAATTGGAATTTCAATTTGCCTTGGCAGATGCGTTTACCCTATGTGATGCCTATCACTGTGCCATGCATGCGGGGACCAATTCCAATCGTATGTTTATTTGGACCGGCAGCAATGGCCCAACAGGCGGCAAAGTCGCCAGTGTGGTGAATGAGTTTGATTCGATCGGTTCATCGCGCTATGGCTATGAATGGACCACCTATCCTGAGCGACTGCAACAGGCTGGAGTGAGTTGGAAAGTCTATCAAAACATGCCAGACAACTTTACTGACAACCCATTGGCCGGTTTTAAACAATACCGTCTCGCCAATGAGCGCTCAGGCCAACCGGTTTCCCATATTGGCACCTGTCCCGCCTATGATGCGCGGATCGATGCGCAGCAGCCACTCTATAAAGGCATCGCCAATACCATGCCAGACAAGGGATTTTTGGGTAGCTTGAAACAGGATATTGCCCAAGGTCAATTGCCTCAAGTCAGTTGGATCGTCGCCCCAGCCACCTATAGTGAACATCCCGGTCCTTCGAGTCCGGTACAAGGTGCGTGGTATATCCAAGAATTGCTGAATGCCTTGACCGCTGATCCTGAACTTTGGAGTCAAACCGTGCTGCTGGTCAACTTTGATGAAAATGATGGTTTTTTTGATCATATGCCATCGCCGAGTGCGCCTTCGCGTGATGAACGTGGTCAGCTCCACGGCAAAACCACACTGAGCAGCGAACAGATGTCCTATGAATACTTTGATCATCCCAAAATCAGTACGTCGATCGCACAGCCGAAACCGGATGGTGGTGTATATGGGCCGGGCGTGCGCGTGCCGATGTATGTGATTTCGCCGTGGAGTCGCGGCGGTTGGGTTAATTCACAGGTTTTTGATCATACTTCTGTGATTCAATTTTTAGAGCAGCGCTTTGGGGTGCATGAACCGAATATCAGCCCGTATCGTCGTGCTGTCTGCGGTGACCTCAGTTCTGCTTTTGATTTTAAAACCCCAAATCATGCGCCAATGTTAGATTTGGCTGGAACCAAGACCCAGCAACAAGCCGATGCGATCCGTGCTGCACAGCAGCAACTGAAGCAAGTCACTCGACCAAGTCAGCAAGATCGACCTCGCCAAGCCACAGGGATTCGGCATTCGCGTGCCTTGCCTTATATTTTGCATTGCAGCGCATTGTTAGAGACGTCAGCACAGCAATGCAAACTGCTATTTTCAAATACGGGTACCGCCGCTGCAGTCTTTCATGTGTACGATCGTTTGAATCTGGAGGCCATTCCACGTCGCTATATGCTTGAGGCGGGCAAGACGTTGGATGATCTGTGGGAACTAGATACTGGTCGCTATGATCTGTGGGTCTTGGGGCCGAATGGTTTTCATCGCCAGTTTAGTGGAGATCTTCAACAAGCCAAGCAAAGCGGGTCACGCCCAGAAATCCGTGTCTGTGTCGAAGACTGCCAGGCTAAAATTGAACTCAAAGTCCGTCACGATGCTGCGACAGCGGTCAAGTTACAGGTGAAAGCCAATGCTTATCTCGATGGCAAAGTTTGGCAGATCGAAACTGGCACGACTGAACAGAGTTTAAGTTGGGACATGAGCGAATTTGGTGGCTGGTATGATTTCAGCGTATCAATCGAAGATGATCCAAGCTACGTGCGCCGTTTTGCGGGGCGGATTGAAACCAGCAAAGACTCGATCTCCGATCCATTGATGGGCTATGTGGATACAAGCATGCTGTAGGTTGCAGTTATTGTCGTTGATTTAGCAACAAAAACAGCACCTCAAAGGTGCTGTTTTTACATAAGCTTTACCTCAGATACTTAAACTTAGCAATCCAAAGTCGCTGAGTTACATAATGTTCAAGTTTCCCCCAAGGGTATTTTTTAACTTAATCGTTTCTTGTGTAAGACCCCAAAAAAAATATGAATGCTTTTATCATACTCATGGCGATCATGGCTTTTGTCTTGATCACTGCAGATCCGTATCGGGATGAGCCACGTTCCTCAGCAGATCGCAAACTCCAAGTGCAACAAGCGCAAAAAGACACCGATCAGTCTCATCAATTGCAGAAGCAACCCATACATCAACACCCGACCCAAAATCAAACTCAAGACCCAGCCCAAAACCAAAGCCAAGATTCGGATCGCGTTTAGTCTGGCTTCAAGATTTGATAGGTCCAGTTTTTACCATTTAACACATCCATATTTAAATCTTGATAGGCATTGAGTTGATCTGCCTGTCGTGTGGTGTCGGCGCATTGTGCGCTCACATGCTGACCTGTTTGATGGATGGCGCGATAGCAGTGATTCACTTGTTGCATAAACTGATAATAGGGTGACAGTGGTAAATGCGCTGCACTCAGCACTTGGTTGGCGAGGAAGTGCGCTGGAATATAGTCGTGTTTGAGCTGCTTCTGATCGATGGGGAAGTTACTCCACACCGCCAAGGGTGTTTCAAAATACTTGAGTTGTTTTTTCTCTGCTTTATCTTGGGCAGAGGCAAAGAAGCCATAGTCATCATATACTTTCTGTAGGTTCGGCAAGTGATCGCCAAAGAATACAATTAAGGTTGGACGTTCGAGTTGGCTGACATTTTCGATCAGCTGTTTGAGTTTGTCATCTGCGCGCTTCATGCCCATCAGATAAGTATTCAACTGCCTTTTGCTGGCATCCGAGATACCGGCTTTAGTGAGTTTGTAGGCATCACGACCAAAACGATCGTCATTATACATCGGGTGATTTTCAACACTGATTGCATAGATAAACTGTGGTTGATCGGTCTGGGTCAGTTGCTGTTCGATACTGGCATAGAGCAAGTCATCATTGGCCCAACCGGCTTGGTTAATATATTGCTTACGGTTTGCAGCGCTGGTCATATTCTCTAGTGAGATAAAACGTTGGAAGCCCAGATGTTGATAGACGGCACTACGATTATAAAAATATTTGCCATTATTATGCATCGCCGTGGTGTTATAGCCCAGTTGGTTCATATAGCGCGGGAGTGCGTAGATGGGGCGTTTTATTTTAGAGACATAGAGTAATTCATTATGATTGAGTTGCACGTTTAAACTGGTTAAAACTTCAAATTCGACATTGGCTGTGCCACCGCCAAAACTTGGGGAAAGCACTTGTGAAACTTGATGTTGATCAATGCTCGGGGTAATGTTTTTGGGGATGCTCGGGTCGAGTTTTCTGGCATCCCAATGCGATTCACTCATCACAAAAATAATATTCGGTAGCGGTTGCGCGGTTGGCGCCGCAAGCACCGATGCGTCTGCATCTGCAATTGGCGGGGTGGCTGCGGGGAGAAATAACTGCTCAATTTTTTGTTTAGGAATATCTTGGCTCTGGAAAATCTTATTATTTAAATTATCGACAGATTTTGAAAAGAAAAAGGTACTAAAGCCGAGGCTCTTGATGGTGAGGTGATCACCGACCCAGTCGCTGCGGGTGTTTGGTAAATACACATGATAACGACAGATCCCCGGGCGTGGCTTGGTCGCGCAGCTCTCATTAAAATTATCTTTAAAATTTGCGGTAATAAAGAAGCCAAGAATAGACAGCGAGAGTAAAGCATTGCCCAAGATTAAACTGCGTCGCTCAGATTTTTCTTTTTTATATAGCCACACAAAAGCACCGACAAATAATCCAAGCGCAATGATAACGCCGAGCAGTAATAACAGTGGCGTGGCTTTTAGGGTTTCTTGAAAAAGCAGAAAATCACTTGGCACTAAACTCGCTGCAAGATAATGCTCTTTTTGAATATTAATAAAGGTCAGTAGAAACACCACGAACTGGCTCAGAAATATGGTTGCCCAAGTCTTTCGCAGTATTAGGTAGAAGCCTGCAATTAAGGCATAGTTCAGTATGATCGAAAATACATACTTAAAGATACGCATCTTGAACTGAGCATATGGCAGTGCAAAAAACTTTGAGATATTTTCTTGATATAAGAAAAAAAACAATACCGATAAAAACGCCACCAGTAAAAATACCAGTTGCTGTCTTAAGAGGGTCATGATGTTCATTGTGGATTAGAAAGTTGGGTCGTTATTATAGGCAACAGCATGTTTAATACAATGCTTAATTTTTATTCACTTGCTGGCAAAAGATACCATCCGTGGTGATCTGAGTGCTGCCGCAGTGCTTCAGCACCTTTTGAGGTGCTGCTGTTTTTTATGATTAGCTGATAAGTGGCTGATGATTAGCTGATGCTTGATTCAAGATCCTATGACCTTGATGATATAGCTTGGATTAAACTTCGGCTTGAAAGCGCATCGAGAGGTCAATCGCTGTGACATCTTTGGTCAGTACGCCCATCGAGATATAGTCCACACCGCTGTTCGCGACTTCACGCAGATTGGCGATGGTAATATTGCCCGAGGCCTCAAGTTTGCAACGACCTGCCACATGCGCAACTGCATCGATCATCTGCTGCTGACTAAAGTTATCCAGCATGATGATATCGGCTTGTGCTTCGAGGGCTTGATTTAGCTCATCCCAACTTTCTACTTCCACTTCAACCTGTTTGCCAGGTGCCAATTGGCGTGCCTGGGTGATGGCTGCATGAATGCCACCTGCGGCCATAATATGGTTTTCTTTAATCAGGAATGCATCAAACAGACCGAGGCGATGATTCTGCCCGCCACCGATCGCGACTGCATATTTTTGTGCGATGCGTAAGCCAGGTAAGGTTTTACGTGTGTCCAATAGCCGAGTATTGAGTCCCTCAAGTTGCTCAACATAATGCGCAGTTTTGGTCGCAACCGCAGATAAAGTCTGAATAAAATTCAGCGATGGACGTTCTACGGTGAGCAAACTCCGCGCTGATCCTTTGAGGGTCAAGAAGACTTCATTGGCTTGAACACGATCACCATCCTGTTTGTGCCAGATCACTTCAACAGCTGGATCAAACTGTTGAATCAGGGCATCCACCCAAGGTTGGCCGGCCAACACCATCTCTTCACGGCTGAGAATACTTGCGCTGGCTTGCTGGTCTTGAGGGGTGAGTAGGGCGGTAATATCCCCCTCACCGATATCTTCTTGGAGTGCGTGTTGAATATTGATTTGAATCGATTGTTGCAGCAAAGATTGCGTTATAGACATCAAATATCCCTATAAAATATCGCTTTAAAGTTGGGCGATATCTTAGCACTGTCCTCAAATCTTTGGATAAATTTTTATTTTGCCGTGATTGGCGCTAAGCTAGGCGACTCCGAATAAGGCGTAATCAGGTTTTCGCCTTGGTATCAAAAATGAGGATAACTGCATGCACAGTGCCGCACAATTTCAGGTCGTTGATGGGCAGATTCAGGGTGCACGACAAATTGCATCACCGAATTTTAATGCACGTCCAACGGGTACTGAAATTCAACTGATCGTGATCCACAATATCAGCTTGCCACCCTCGCAGTTTGGCGGTGCTTATATTGAACAGTTTTTTAAAAACCAATTGGATTGGTCAATCCATCCTTATTTTCAAACCATTCAGGGCATGCAAGTTTCGGCGCATGTGTTGATTCTAAGAACTGGTGAAGTGCTGCAGTGCGTCAATCTGAATGATCGTGCCTGGCATGCCGGACGTTCGAGTTATTTGGGTAAAAAAGAATGTAATGATTATTCGATCGGGATCGAGCTTGAGGGCAGTGATGATACCGATTTTGAAGAGATTCAATACCAACGCTTAGTCGAAGTGGTGCAGCAATTGCAGATTGCCTATCCCAAAACTGCTCAGCATATTGCTGGACATTCCGATATTGCGCCACAACGTAAAACTGACCCGGGGCCGCATTTCCAATGGGTCTACTTTCGTGACTTACTGCAACAAAAAAAACCAAGCAAACTGTAGTCTAGATCAACCTATTTTCAAGGCAGTTCAACTACAATAGCGACTTTATTTGAACAAGGGGTTGATGATGGCGCTATGGCGATCCACCTTTATCGTGAGTGCAATGACCATGCTGTCGCGGGTTCTCGGCTTGGTTCGTGACATGGTCTTGCTGACGGTTTTTGGTGCAGGTAAAGATTTTGATACATTCGTCGTGGCATTTCGAATCCCCAATTTCTTTCGACGATTATTTGCTGAAGGTGCTTTTTCTCAGGCTTTTATTCCTGTCCTGACGGAATATAAAACTCAGCGTCTGCATGCCGAAGTGCAGATTTTGATTAGCCGTGTTTTTGGCTGCTTACTCACCGTGATGTCGTTGTTGACCTTGGTGGCGATGATTGCAGCACCGGCGATTATCTACGTTTATGCGCCCGGCTTTCACAATGATGCTGCAAAGTTTGATCTCGCCGTGGATATGTTCCGCCTCACCATCCCATATTTATTGTTTATGTCGTTGACGGCATTCGCCAGTAGTATTCTCAACAGTTACGGTTCTTTTTCAACACCCGCATTTGCACCGGTACTACTCAATATCGCCATGATCGCAGGCGCGTGGTGGTTATCACCGCATATGGCTGAGCCGATTATGGCCTTGGGTTGGGCTGTGGTGGTGGCGGGTATTTTGCAGTTGGCCATTCAAATCCCTGAACTCTGGCGTAAAAAACTGCTGATCCCACCCAAAGTGGACTTTAAGCATGAAGGGGTAGAACGCATCCTAAAATTGATGCTCCCAGCATTGTTTGGCGTGTCTGTTACCCAGATCAACCTTTTGCTGAACACCATCTGGGCATCGTTTATGCAAGATGGTTCGGTGTCTTGGCTATATAGCGCGGAGCGTATGACCGAGTTGCCGCTGGGGCTAATCGGTGTTGCGATTGGTACGGTGATTTTACCGTCTTTGTCTGCGCGTAAAGCTGAACAAGATCAAGAAAAATTCAAAGCCATGATGGATTGGGCTGCACGGGTGATTGTGTTGGTCGGTGTGCCGGCCAGTATCGCACTATTTATGTTGTCTACGCCGATCATTCAAGCACTCTTTCAACGTGGTGCATTTGATCTACGCGATACGCAAATGACCGCGATGGCACTGCAATGTATGAGTGGTGGTGTACTGGCCTTTATGTTGATCAAAGTCTTTGCACCCGGGTTTTATGCCATACAAGATACCAAAACCCCAGTTCGCGTTGGCTTTATGGCGGTTGCCGCCAATGCGATTTTAAACGTGATCTTTATTGGTTTCTTTAAGTTGATCGATTGGCAGGCGGAACATATGGCCTTGGCGATTGCCTCATCCGGTTCTGCCTTGGTGAATGCCGGGATGCTGTATTACTACTTACATCGACGTCAAATTTTCCGTTTTGGACCGCACTGGAAGAAATTATTCTTACAGTTTTTGATCGCCAATATGATGATGATCGGTGCTTTATATTATGCATTGACATGGTATGACGGCGAGCTTTCACAGTGGATGCGTGCTGCCGAAGTCGCGGGACTCTGTGTAGTGGGTGCCTTGGCATATGCGATCGGGTTGTTAGTTACAGGCTTTCGTCCGCGTCAGTTAAAGTTCTAATCTCGATAAGCCATTCAGTAGGGCAGTGCACTGAAGAAAAAATATAATTCAGCAAAAAATGAACTCGCTCGCTGTAGCGTGCGAGTTCATGTCGATCAGCTATCCAGCTATTAAGCTTCTAATGTTAAGGCAGGACTTTGATCAGCTCGACATCAAAGATCAGGGTACTGTTCGGTTCAATGGCATCGCCTGAGCCAATCTCACCATAGGCCAACTGCGCAGGGATAAAGAAGCGATATTTCGCGCCTTCTTGCATCAGTTGTAGTCCCTCAGTCCATCCCTGAATCACTTGGCTGACTTGAAATTCAACCGATTGATTACGTGCGATTGAACTATCAAATACAGTGCCATCCAAAAGACGGCCTTCGTAATTTACTTCTACTTTTGAATTGGCACGTGGTTTTTGACCTTGGCCAGCTTGAATCACTTGATACTGTAAACCTGACTTGGTGGTGCTAATACCCGCAAGCTTTGCGTTTTCGCTGAGAAAAGCTTTCCCTTTTTGTGCATTTTGCGCTGCAACTTTTTTAAACTCTTCTAGCTGCTGTGCATCACTCTGTTTTTTATATTGGGTGAGGGCTTTGGCCATTTCCTCATCCGTTAAATTTGATTTTTTCCCACTTGAGCCTTGCTTTAGGCCTTGGATAAAGGCATCTAGGTTGATGTCTTTTAAAATCTCTGCATTACTGCGCCCCATGACATAGCCATAGCTATAGCCTAATTGTGTTGGCGCTGGACTGCGGTTATTGACTGATTCAGCGTAGCTACTGGTACACATGAGTAAAGCTGTGATGCAAACGAATTTATTTTTCATATTTATTTCCAAACTAGGCGTTTAAAAATCGTCGCCTTAAGGTCTTTATGGGCACATTTTAAGATGAGTTTTATTCAAGATTAAAATGCAATATATAGGCATGCTTCATGACGGGATGAACTCAGCATAATCGAAATGAATCACGAGATATAGCTTATTTTTTTGATAAAACATAATAAAAAGGAGAGGCTTTGCTCTCCAGTTTATTTTAAAGTTTCGATTAAACCTTAGTCGATTTTAATCAATTCAACATCAAAAATTAAAGCGCTATTCGGTGGGATACTCCCCGGGACACCACGTTCTGCATAGGCCAGATTCGCTGGAATATACAGCGTAGCTTTAGCGCCTTCTTGCATTTGTTGTAGGCCTTCGGTCCAACCTGGAATAACTTGGTTGAGTTTGAATTGAATCGGTTCATCGCGGGTATAAGAGCTATCAAATACCTTACCATCGAGCAATTGACCCTTGTAGTGTACGGTGACCATCGACTCAGCTGATGGTTTTTTGCCAGTTCCCGCCTGTGTGATCTTGTACTGTAGTCCAGATGCAGTGCTGATCACACCTGATTTCTTGGCGTTTTCTGCAAAAAATTTCTGGCTTTCAGTATCGGATGCTTGTGCATTGGTTACTTGTTTTTGTTGAATTTCTTTTTGAAACTCCACATAAGCAGCTTGCAGCTGTTCTTCGCTGTAGGCAGGTGCTTCGTGTGCATGTCCGGCGCGAATACCAGCAACAAAAGAATTTAAATCAAGCTCAGGTGGTGTTTGGCTGGCAACCTCATAACCGAGTGCATAACTGATTTTTTCAACAGGTTTTGCATCAGCGCTCATTTTTGAGCTAGACATTGTCGCTGGTGTTTTGCTAGCGTAATACACAGGTACAAGTGCAGCACCGCCTAAAAGTACTGCGATGGTGATGGGTAAGGCTTTACTCATAAGGTGTCTCAATTTTAATCTTAAAAAACGAAGGATCAACTTAACTCTGAATCATTGAAGCATATCCGGTATTGAGTGAAAACTATATTTATTTTGAGTTGAATCTACCCAAAATATACAGCTTTCATCATAAAAAAAGCTAGATATTAAATCTAGCTTTGCTTTTAGATCGGCTTAATCTTCTTTATGCGAGGTATAAGCATAAGAATAGTTATAGTTGTAATTCGAGCTGCTACCCGGTAAATGTTGAATGTCATTTAAAATAACACCATTTACTTTACTGCCTGCTTGTTCAAAGCGTGTCAGGGTAAGCTCAATTTCTTTCATTTGCGTTTTCGCGAATCGTGCCACGATCAAATTCACGCCAGCAAATTGCGAAACAATAATTCCATCTGTGACTGCGAGTACCGGTGGGGTATCGATAATAATATGGTCATATTGATTGGATAAAGATTGCAGCAGTTCACTGAACTGATTGGATGACAGCATTTCGGACGGGTTATTTGGACTCTTACCACGTGCAATAAAATCTAAATTTTCGACTTCAGTCTTGTAGATACATTGCTCGAGGCTCACCTCATTGCTCAAATACTCCGTCAAGCCTGGGTTGGTGTCACGATTGAAGTACTTATGCAAATAGCCACGTCTTAAGTCAGCATCGATTAAGAGCACTTTTTTATTACTTTGCGCCAAGATCGCAGCTAAGTTAGTCGAAATAAATGACTTTCCAACCTCAGGTGCTGGACCTGAGATCGCGATGATATTATTTTTAGCATTGGTGAGGGCAAAGTGAATCGTGGTTCTGATACTACGTAAGCTCTCAATCGCAATATCTTCACTATTTTTAATCGCCAAGATTGGAATAGACTTCTTCTTCTTCA
>JASLJB010000179.1 GCA_030152605.1 Acinetobacter sp.
CCAGCACCAAGTACGTCACCGTAAGAAAAACCACCACATGCGACTAAACCTTGGAAATCAGACAGATCGATATGACCTGCCAATAAATCGCTCATGTGTACATCGACCGTGTTAAAACCGACTTTATCAAAGGCTGCTGCCATTTCCACATGACCGTTGACGCCTTGCTCACGCAAGATCACCATATTGGGGCGACCTGTGTTGAGATAAGGCGCTTCGATCGGTTCATTCAAGTCAAATGTCGGTTGAGCAATCAGACCACGATGATCCGCATCGGCAATCAAACTAAATTCTTGATCCGCAGTTTCAACGTTATCACGCAGACGTTGGATCTGATGCGAGACCTCTGACCATGCTTGTTGCAATTCAACACGGCTGAGCGTTAGGTCGTTCACGCTGAGTTGGTCACTGTTATTCACCTGACCCACAACTTGAATCGCATCTTTAAGCACAGAGGTCGCCAGTTCAGCCTGTACCGCAGCCCAATCGGCTTGGGTCATTTGCAATACGGCACCGATTTCTTCTGCAAATAAGCTTGCAATGGTTTGAGTTTCGAGTGCCACACCAAGGCGTGATGCAAACATCATCTCCACCACAGTCGCCAATAAGCCCCCATCACCAATGTCATGGTAGGCTTTGATCAGACCACGGTTGTTCCAGTCCTGTACCAAATTAAAGAAGGCTTTGAAGTCATCAAAACTGTCCACATCTGGTGTCACTGTACCGAGGGCTTTATACACCTGTGTCAAAATCGACGCGCCCAAACGGAACTGGCCTTTGGAGAGGTCAATACGCACCAAGACGCTGTCCAGATCCGCTTTCAGTTCTGGGGTCATGGTTTTACGTACATCCAGCACCGGCGCAAATGCAGTCATCACCCCAGTCATCGGTGAGGTGACTGATTTATCAGTTCCATCTTCATTCCAAGCGGTACGCATGGACAATGAATCTTTACCCACGGGAATCGCAATCCCGAGAGCTGGACACATTTCCATCCCCACGGCTTTGACCCCTTCAAACAAGGCTTGGTCTTCACCCGGTTGACCCGCTGCAGCCATCCAGTTCGCAGACAGTTTGATGTCACTGATCTGTTCGATGTTGGCGCACATCACGTTAGAAATAGATTCTGCTACCGCCAAACGTACAGACGCAGCTGGGTTCAGCAAGGCCACTGGTGGACGTTCGCCCATCGCCAAAGCTTCACCGGTATAGCCTTGTAAGCTGGTGGTGGTCACAGCCGCATCCGCCACCGGCACTTGCCAAGGACCGACCATTTGATCGCGTGCCACCATCCCGGTAATCGAGCGGTCACCAATGGTGATCAAGAATGATTTAGATGCCACGGTTGGGTTTTTAATCACGCGGAAGATCGCATCTTTGAGATCAATTTGGCTGACATCAAATGCTGTGCCTTGACGCTCAGCAGATTCGTAGCTGCGACTCATACGCGGTGTACCACCGAGCATGACTTGCATCGGCATATCCACAGCTTTGTTATTGAACAATGGATCTTCGACGATTAACTCACGTGCTTCAGTGGCTTCACCCAGTACCGCAAATGGGCAACGTTCACGCGCACAGATCTCTTCAAACAGTGGCAATGAACTTGGACGAATCGCCAAGACATAACGTTCTTGTGCTTCGTTCGACCAGATCTCCATCGGAGACATGCCCGGTTCAAGCGATGGAATCTTACGTAGGTCAAGGATGGCACCGAGTTCATGATCGTTGACCAGCTCAGGCATGGCATTGGAAACACCGCCCGCACCCACGTCATGGACCGATACGATTGGGTTTTCATCTTCTAAGCGCCAGCATGTATCGATGACTTCTTGGCAACGACGTTCCATTTCTGGGTTTTCACGTTGTACCGATGCGAAATCAAGATTCTCACCCATCGTACCGCTATCAACTGAAGACGCTGCCCCGCCGCCCAAACCAATCAACATGGCTGGACCACCGAGTACGATCAGTAAGTCACCCGGCTGAATCGCATCTTTTTCAACGTGATCAGGACGAATGTTGCCATATCCGCCTGCGATCATGATCGGCTTGTGGAAGCCCTTCACATCACCATTGACGTTTTGTTCAAAGGTACGGAAATAACCGTTTAATGCTGGACGACCGAATTCGTTGTTAAACGCCGCGCCCCCCAATGGGCCTTCGATCATAATTTGTAACGGCGAAGCAATACGCGATGGCTTGCCATACTGTTCTTCCCACGGCTGTTCAAAGCCTGGGATATTCAAGTTTGAAGTGGTAAAGCCCGTCAGACCTGCCTTTGGCTTACCGCCACGGCCAGTTGCGCCCTCATCACGAATCTCACCGCCCGAACCAGTTGCTGCACCCGCAAACGGCGCAATCGCAGTTGGGTGGTTGTGGGTTTCCACTTTCATCAAGATATGTGCGGCTTGGCTCTTGTACTTATAGACATAGTGGCCAGTATCGAGATCTTTCTTTGGATAGAAGCGCTGTGTATCAAAACCAACGATCACCGAAGCATTGTCTTTATAAGCCGACAATACATCTGTAGGTGATTCTTTATAGGTGTTTTTGATCATCTGGAACAAAGACAACGGCTGTAGTTCGCCATCGATGGTCCATTCAGAACCAAAGATTTTATGACGGCAATGCTCAGAGTTGGCTTGCGCAAACATCATCAACTCGATGTCATGCGGATTACGCCCCATTTTGATAAATGCATCAGTCAGATAATCAATTTCTTCATCAGACAATGCAAAACCAAACTCATTATTGGCTTTGACCAATGCCGCTTTACCCTGACCGAGAATGTCAATCGAGTTTAGGGGTTTGGGTTCAGTTTCGCGAAACAATGCCGCAGCATCATCGAGCTGAGCAAAGACACTTTCGGTCATGCGATCATGCAAAGCCAATTTAAGCTCAGCAGAAACCTCAGAAATACCCTTTAAAGTAAACAAAACACCGCGTTCTAGGCGGTGTATTGGCGTATTACAGTTGGCAAAAATATCGGTGGCTTTAGATGACCACGGCGAAATGGTGCCCACGCGCGGGGTGACTAATATTTGGATTTCATCCGCTTGTGGCTGTCGCAATGTATAACGATGACCATCATTGAGCAGTTGAACTGCAGATTGCTGCTGTTGCTCGTTGAGCGCTTGGTCAAACAGATAAAC
>JASLJB010000192.1 GCA_030152605.1 Acinetobacter sp.
AAATTGCACTCCAGTACGAGCGACACCCATAAAAACCGAATGATCAAGTAAGTTTGGACAAATTACTCGCCACATCATCTCGAACAGATGCGGATATTTTGCTTGATGCAGTACGTGAACAAGCAACTAAATTTACGCGAATGCGGCTCAGCTGCAATCAAGACAATAGCAGCGATTCACCTGCGTTAGTTGAGCAGCCAAACAGGTTTGACTACAAGCGAAATTTATTATAAATTTCCCTTGTTTATTACTCATTACCATGAGCTATTGATTTATCTATTTAATTCACAATATTATCAAGATTGGATGATAATTAAAAAAACAGGGCACAATTTGATGACTAAGAAATTTGCTAAATTTTTACCTTCGGCTGAAAATTTCAATATAGAAAACTTCCCCTTTTACTGGATTACGCAGGTGCATGCGCAGTATGTACTCAACGTTGATCATGTTTTAAAAAAGTACGGTGTAGATAATTCTAGACGTCGCCTGTTGGTGACCCTCGAAGCCAAACCACATGCCAGTGTTTCTGAACTGTCAGAGCTGATTGTATCCAAGATGTCGACCACCACCAAAATCGTCTATCGCCTTAAGGATGAAGGTTATGTCGACACCTACTCCTGTGAAAATGATGCACGCATTACCCGAGTATTTCTGACAGAAGCGGGCATTGAAATGACGCATAAGATTAATGATTTAATGGGCGTGGTATTAGAACAGTCTTTTGAGGGACTCACGCCATTGCAAATAGAAAAAATGATGGAACACCTGAAACATATTTTTAAAAATCTGGCGCGTTAATCTGAAAATCAAAAACCAAGCGCCATTTTGCGACATAAGATATAGGTTTAAATAAGAAATAAGATCGGCATATTAAAATTATTTAGCATCAGATTCATCCTACCCATTGTATTTTTGCCTTGATGAAGTCGATTAAACAACATGAATAATCAATAGAACTTGCATCAAATAACATGTATTTAACTTGTACTTCGCGCATCCATTCAATTCATCGCACAAAAAAAGCCCCGCATCCTAAGATGTGGGGCTTTTTCAATCTACTTGAGCCGTCTTAAGCTGACTTTTTAGCTTGGGACTGTTTACGAATCGTGATCATCATTAATTGTACTGCCGCTGGAGTCACACCCGGAATACGACTGGCTTGTGCCAATGTCTCAGGACAAACCGCTTTGAGTTTTTGTGTGATCTCCAGTGATAAACCTGAAATCCCGTCATAAACAAAGTCGGCTGGGATCTTGGTATCTTCCAAACGTTTTAACTGTGCAACATCATCTTGTTGACGATGGATATACCCCTGGTATTTAACAGAAATTTCGATTTGCTCACCGACTTGTGCCGTCACTTCTGAGCCTGTTAACTCAGCAATATGTGCAAAACTAACGTTAGGGCGTTTTAACAAATCGATTGCACTACACTCTTTACTTAAGTCCGCACCGGTCATTTCGACAAACTTTTTACCCATTGGGTTGTTTGGTGCAGCCCACAGATGTTGTAAACGTCCAGTTTCACGTTCTACAGCTTCCATTTTTTCGCTATAAGTAGCCCAACGCTGATCATCCACCAAGCCCAATTCACGACCTACAGCAGTTAAACGCTGATCCGCATTATCTTCACGTAACATCAAACGATATTCAGCACGTGAGGTGAACATGCGGTATGGCTCTTTGGTGCCTAAGGTAATCAAGTCATCCACCAACACGCCCATATAAGCTTGGTCACGTTGTGGAGTCCATTGTTCTTGATCCCATGCACGGCGCGCTGCATTTAAACCAGCCAATAGACCTTGTGCGCCTGCTTCTTCATAACCTGTGGTGCCATTAATTTGACCGGCAAAATACAAGTTTTGAATCGCTTTGGTTTCTAAAGTGAATTTCAACGCTTGTGGATTGAAATAGTCATATTCAATCGCATAGCCCGGACGCAGGATGTGTGCATTTTCCATGCCTTTGATTGAACGGACCAATTGGAATTGAACATCAAATGGCAGTGAGGTTGAAATCCCATTCGGATAAAGCTCATGCGTATCTAAGCCTTCTGGCTCAAGAAAGATCTGATGCGATTCTTTGTCTGCGAAACGATGAATTTTATCTTCAATCGATGGGCAATAACGTGGACCAACCCCTTCAATCACACCGGTATACATCGGTGAGCGATCGAGACCACCACGAATGATTTCATGCGTTTTTTCATTGGTATGGGTGATAAAACAGTTGACCTGTTCCGGATGCATACTGGCATCGCCCATAAATGACATGGTTGGCGATGGGAAATCTCCCGGCTGCGCCGTCATCACATTGAAGTCGACTGAACGCGCATCGATTCGCGGAGGGGTACCTGTTTTCAAACGTCCAACCGGAAGTTTTAATTCTCTCAAACGATCTGCAAGTGCGATGGATGGTGGATCACCGGCACGGCCGCCACGAGACTGTTCAAGGCCGACATGGATGATACCGCCAAGGAAAGTGCCTGTGGTCAGTACCACTGTTTTCGCATCGAAACGAATCCCCATCTGCGTGACCACACCTTTTACGGTATCGCCTTCAACGATGAGATCATCAGCAGATTGTTGGAAAATATCTAAATTGTTTTGATTTTCGAGGGTATAACGAATCGCCGCTTTGTAGCGAACGCGGTCGGCTTGCGCACGTGTTGCACGTACCGCTGCACCTTTACGTGAATTGAGAATACGGAATTGAATCCCGCTTTGATCCGCTGCCAAGGCCATTGCACCGCCCAACGCATCAATTTCACGGACTAAATGCGATTTACCGATCCCCCCAATCGCGGGGTTGCAGCTCATCTGCCCTAAAGTCTCAATGTTATGAGTTAAGAGCAATGTCTGTCGGCCCATACGCGCCGCAGCCAACGCCGCTTCGGTACCTGCATGACCGCCACCAATAACAATGACATCGTAAACTTTAGGATAGTACATA
>JASLJB010000250.1 GCA_030152605.1 Acinetobacter sp.
CATCTCCTGAATCAATTGCTGCTGCATGTGCGCGCCGTGGACAGAGTTCATGAATACAATCAGTTAATCTAAACAATAATTATTATTATTCAATGTGTGAGTATTTGTAAACCAAATTTAAATCAAACGGTCAAAATAAAATATATATATGCAAAAATCCGAAAATGATTGCGTGTTTTCAGCCAGCTATACGTCATGGTGAATGAGAGATTTGTTTTTGAAACAAAGTGCTCTCCCCCCACCTCACGGAATCCGCTTTAACAGTCCTGCTTCAACTTGATAAACACGATCTTGGCCAAAGCGAATTTGCTGCTTGACGCCATTTAGACTCGGTGCACCCAAGATATTTTCCATCACGGTCGCGCGTTGGTATTGCTGAGTTTTTGGGTTATACATCCAGTAGATAAAGCGCTGCTGCTCGGGGTCTTGTGCCTGCACTGCATCCTGTAATACCAAGTCATAGTAGCCATCAAAGTTAATATCTTTATAGTCCACTGCACTGCCCGCAGCTTGGAAGCCACTCAAAGTCTGTCGCACCTGCTGGCTGATTTTATCGATGACCGCAACTTGCTCGATCACACGCTGTTGCGTCGTTGCATCGTTACGACCATAAAACTTAAACACCAAGGCCGGTTTGTCTTTGGCTTTGATCGCTGGTTCAAACACGCTATTCGGTACTTCCACTTGACCACGTTGACGCAACTTGGCATTGAAGTCACCGCTGAGGGCATTCAGACGACCATTCAGTTGATACTCGCCTGCCGCTGAACGATCTGTCGCAGTCGAGCTGAGTGTCAGCTGATCACCTTTTTGTAGGCCTTCAAATTCAATCGCGCGATCAACATTGAGTAATGTCAGCGTGGCGCGTGGATTCCAAACCCCAGCATGTAGATCTAAAAAATACTGTCCGTCTGTAGAACCTAACATCCGTTGCATATTGATCCGCACGTTATTGAAAGGTATGCGCGAATTTGGCGCTGTGTGAGCTTGAGGACCCTGTTCAAAAACCTGATGACTCAAATAGGCATCCATCTGAGCTTTTTGCTTTGCCTCGACCTGTGCTTTTGTCTGTGCCTTTGCCTGTGTCTGTTTCGTCGTCTGTGTCTGTACTTGCGCCTGTAGTTGTGACGCCACACTGATGATTGCGATCGTCATCAACGCACCGCCTAAAGTACTCAGTTTAAAGTTGTTTTTCATCACGCCGCTCTTTTTAATATCGATATTTACACGTCACCAAGCCCATAATCTAGCACAAAAAAACCCACGCAGATGCGTGGGTTTTCGAAACATGGAAAAGGACTAAACTTAGTTCTTTTCTTTGTCTACGATTTTGTTGGCTTGGATCCAAGGCATCATTGAACGTAGTTTAGAACCCGTCACTTCGATACCATGCTCAGCGTTTTGACGACGACGTGCAGTCATTGAAGGATAGTTCAACGCGCCTTCTTGGATGAACATCTTCGCGTATTCACCAGATTGGATGCGTTTCAATGCATTACGCATCGCTTCACGTGACTGTTCGTTGATGACTTCAGTACCTGTCACATATTCGCCGTATTCAGCGTTGTTTGAAACAGAGTAGTTCATGTCCGCGATACCGCCTTCGAACATCAAGTCAACGATCAACTTCAATTCGTGCAAGCATTCGAAATACGCCATTTCTGGCGCATAACCTGCTTCAACCAAAGTTTCGTAACCCATTTTAACCAGTTCAACTGCACCACCACAAAGAACCGCTTGTTCACCGAACAAGTCAGTTTCAGTTTCTTCACGGAATGAAGTTTCGATGATACCGGTACGACCACCGCCCACACCAGACGCATAAGACAATGCAACGTTACGTGCATTACCAGAAGCATCTTGATGAATCGCGATCAAATCAGGCACACCTGAACCACGTTGGTATTCTGAACGAACGGTATGACCGGGTGCTTTCGGGGCAACCATGATCACGTCTAAATCTTTACGTGGTACCACTTGGTTATACAAAACAGAGAAACCGTGAGCAAATGCTAAAGTCGCGCCTTGTTTGATGTTCGGCTCGATCACGTCACGATAAAGTTGTGATTGGAACTCATCCGGAGTCAAAATCATGACCAAGTCAGCTTGTTTTACAGCTTCTGGAACTTCTGCAACTTTTAGACCAGCATTTTCAGCTTTTTTCCAAGAAGTAGAGTTTGCACGTAGACCAACAGTAACATCAACGCCAGAGTCTTTTAGGTTTAGCGCATGTGCGTGACCTTGTGAACCATAACCAATGATGGCTACTTTTTTAGCCTGAACAATAGATAAATCACAGTCTTTATCATAAAAAATTTGCATTGTTATCTCCACTATATAATGCGTTTGATTTAAAAGTTAGATGGTTAACACTTTTTCGCCACGAGCGATTCCTGAAACACCAGAACGTACCACTTCAAGAATGGTGTTTTCTGCAAGTGCATCAATAAACGCATCTACCTTTTCAGTTGTCCCTGCGATTTGAATCGTATAGGTTGTTGGTGTTACGTCGACGACTTGTCCGCGGAAAATATCCGCTGTGCGCTTGATTTCATCTCGTGCCACACCTGATGCTTTGACTTTAATCAGCATCAGTTCACGTTCAATATGTGGCCCTTCTGACAAATCAACCACTTTTACTACTTCAACCAATTTATTCAATTGTTTGGTAATTTGTTCAATTTTATGATCATCGCCATAAGTGGTCAGGGTGAGGCGCGATAAAGTCGCGTCCTCAGTCGGTGCCACGTTTAGGGTTTCGATGTTATAGCCGCGTTGTGAGAACAAACCCACGAGGCGAGAAAGCGCACCTGATTCGTTTTCAACCAGTACAGAAATTATATGTCTCATTCAGTACGCTCCCCTTTGGCTAACCACATATCACACATCGACTGACCCGCGATCAACATTGGATAAACGTGCTCAGTACGATCGACCATGACGTTGATAAATACACATTTATCATTAATCGCCATCGCCTCTGCAAGTTTCGCTTCTAACTCATCTTCATGATCGATTTGAATCCCGACATGACCATAAGCTTCCATCAACTTAGCAAAGTCAGGTAAAGACTCCACATAAGAACTTGAATGGCGGCCTTCGTAGTTCATATCCTGCCACTGTTTCACCATCCCTAAGGCACGGTTGTTGAGGCATAGAATCTTGACGTTTAAGCCATACTGCTTACAGGTCGAGAGTTCTTGGATACACATCTGAATCGATGCTTCACCGGTGATACACACCACTTGCTGCTCTGGACGCGCCAACTTGGCTGCCATTGCATACGGCAAGCCCACCCCCATGGTACCGAGACCACCTGAGTTGACCCACTGACGTGGATGTTTGTATTTGTAGTACATGGCCGCGAACATTTGGTGCTGACCCACATCCGAGGTAATGATGGCTTCACCATCAGTGGCTTTATATAAAGCCTCAACCACTTGTTGCGGTTTCATTTCGCCATTTTCTGCGGCTTTGTATCTCAAACCATGTACTTTGCGCCATTCATTGATCTGATTCCACCACTGCCCGATCTGCTCAGGATTTGGTTTCGACACATTCAACTGTTTCAGCTGCGACAACATTTCTTGCAATACCGGTTCTACCGCACCCACGATCGGGATGTGCGCCATAATGGTTTTAGAAATGGCCGCTGGGTCCACATCAATATGAATCACTTTGGCATTGGTACAGAACTTGGCTGGATTGTTGGTCACGCGGTCATCAAAACGCGCGCCCACGGCCAAGATCACATCGGCATTGTGCATACACAAGTTGGCTTCATAGGTGCCGTGCATCCCGAGCATGCCCACAAACTGTGGATCATCGCCAGGAAAACCACCCAAGCCCATCAAAGTATTGGTCACCGGATAGTTCAATAGATGCGCCAACTCAGTCAATAGACCGGCTGCATTGCCCTGAACCACACCACCACCACTATAGATGATCGGGCGTTTGGCATTCAGCAACTCTTCAACCGCTTTACGGATTTGACCCGTATGCCCACGTGAAGGTGGCTGATAAGAGCGCATTTTCACTTTTTCTGGGTATTCGTAGGCAAATTTGTCGGTTGGGTTGGTGGCATCTTTTGGAATATCAATCACGACAGGACCTGGACGACCACTGCCTGCGATATAAAAGGCTTTTTTAATGATGGCTGGGATTTCGCTCGCGTGGCGAACTTGGAAACTGTGCTTCACGATTGGACGCGAAATACCTACCATATCTGTTTCTTGGAAAGCGTCTTCCCCAATCAGATGTGATGCCACCTGACCAGAAAGGATCACCATTGGAATAGAGTCCATGTACGCTGTGGCAATCGGCGTGACTGTATTGGTGGCACCTGGACCTGATGTGACCAGTACAACCCCAGTTTTACCGGTCACACGTGAGTAGGCATCCGCCATATGGCCAGCTGCTTGCTCATGCCGTACGAGGTAATGATTAATTTTGTCTTGTTGAAATAAAGCATCGTATATATGTAAA
>JASLJB010000269.1 GCA_030152605.1 Acinetobacter sp.
TTGTTTATTCAATTTTATCGTTAATGATTAGGACAACTTCCATGCGCGCGAGTCGCTTTTTATTTTCAACGTTAAGAGAAACCCCAAGTGATGCAGAGGTGATTTCACACCAGCTGATGTTAAGAGCGGGGATGATTCGTAAATTGGCTTCTGGTTTATATACTTGGTTGCCGATGGGTATACGCGTGCTAAATAAAGTGGAAGCCATTGTTCGCGAAGAAATGAATCGTGCCCAAGCACTTGAAGTGTTGATGCCCGTGGCGCAGCCGGCAAGCCTTTGGCAAGAGTCTGGTCGCTATGTCGAATACGGCCCAGAACTATTGCGCTTTAGCGATCGTCACAACAATCCCTTCGTATTGGGCCCCACCCATGAAGAAGTGATCACGGATCTGGCACGCAATGAACTAAAAAGCTATAAGCAATTGCCAATCAATTTTTATCAAATTCAAACCAAATTCCGTGACGAAATCCGCCCACGTTTCGGTGTGATGCGTTCACGTGAATTCATCATGAAAGATGCTTACTCGTTCCATATCAACCAAGCATCGCTACAAGAAACCTATGATGTCATGTATGACGCCTATTGCCGTATCTTTAGCCGTCTGGGTCTAAACTTTAGACCGGTTCAAGCAGATACCGGCTCGATCGGTGGTTCAGGCTCACATGAGTTCCATGTGCTCGCCTCAAGCGGTGAAGACGATATCGTGTTCTCAACCGAATCTGACTATGCCGCCAACGTGGAAAAAGCTGAAGCGATCAGCTTGGAAACCCGTGCAGCGCCGAGCCAAGCGCTTGAAATGGTCGCAACCCCGAATCAAAAAACCATTGCTGACGTTGCCAGCTTCCTCAACATCGAACCCAAAAACAGTGTCAAAGCACTGTTGGTACAAGGTGAAGTGGATGCAGAAGGTCAAGTGCCCGTGGTGGCGCTGTTCTTACGTGGCGACCATGAACTAAACGAAATCAAAGCAGAAAAACATGCGGCGATCGCAGCACCGCTGACTTTTGCCACTCAAGAACAAATCGATGCACTCGGTCTATGCACTGGCTTTGTCGGTCCACAAGGTTTGGTTGAAAAAGGCATCACTGTGATCGTCGATCGCGCAGCCGCAGTCTTGTCTGACTTTGTGGCTGGTGCTAACCAAGCAGACCAGCATGCCCAAGGCGTGAACTGGGAACGTGATGCGCAGTTTACTGAAATCTTTGATCTACGTAATGTGGTTGAAGGCGATCCATCTCCAGATGGTCACGGCGTTCTGCAAATCAAACGCGGTATCGAAGTGGGTCATATTTTCCAACTGGGTCAAAAATACTCTGAAGCTTTGGGTTGTACCGTATTGGGTGAGCAAGGCAAACCTGAAACCGTATACATGGGTTGCTATGGTATCGGTGTGACGCGTGTAGTGGCCTCTGCGATCGAGCAGAACTTTGATGACAAAGGCATCTTGTGGCCTGCCGCAATTGCACCGTTTGAAATCGCGATCGTGCCAATGAACGCACACAAATCACCACGTAGCGTCGAAGCCGCAGAAGCCTTGTATGCCGAGTTAACGGCTGCTGGCTATGATGTACTGCTTGACGATCGTAACGAACGCCCAGGGGTGAAATTCTCGGATCTCGAATTGATCGGTGTACCACATCGTATCGTGATCGGTGAGAAAGGCCTCGACGCAGGGACTTTTGAATATAAAGGCCGTCGTGATGCTGAATCCGTCAATATCGATAAAGCTGAACTGTTGGCGAAACTGGCCGGCTAAGCGCATCCGCGCTTAAAGGCTTAAAGCCATAAAAAAATCCCGCAGTTCTAAACTGCGGGATTTTTTTATGGGCGGATAGCATTCGGCTAAAACTTAAATGGCGTATCTCGTGGAGTGATCGAGAGTTGCGTGTCCAAACGCCCGCCGGTAATCGCCAACTCACCGAGTCGTTGCGGGTTGCCCACACTGATCAGCTTGTTGCTGTCCACGGTTGCAGGATAGAGATTGACATCCTTGGCTCTAAACACCCCATCCACGGTTTTGTTTGGGTTAAACAAGAAACTGTAGTGGAATCCGACATTGTCTTTGTTGACGATCAAGTTGTTATCAAAGCCAATCGTGCCGGATAAGTTATCCAAGCCCAAAGTTGAACCATCGGTGTCGACGATTTGAATCGCGTTATTCATTTTTTTGCTGGCATCGAGTTGCATTACCCCAACGATATTTAAGGCATTCACCCCATCGACCAAGTCTTTTTGATCAGTGATGGCCGCACGTGGAATCAAGGCAAAATTCATCGAACCTGCTAAGCGCACCTTCACCGCAGCCAAAACATCATAAGGCTTGTTAAAGTTATCCGATGGCGCATAGCAACCGCCAGTCGTCGGACAGGATTTATATTTGGCACCCGGCAGATAACCCGCCGCAATCTGTGCGGCCATGATCATTTTCAAGTTCGGCATACTGACGTTGACTTGGCCATTTTCAAAACCCATGCTGCCATAGCCATTGAGTAACATATCGATATTACGCAGCCCAATATAATAGTCCGTTGGCGTGACCATCCCATTGGCATAGTTGCTGTTATCCGCACCATCGATCAACAGGATCGAAGTCGATTTGGAACCATCCTGACTCACGCCTTGGGTACTGATCGACGCACTAAATCCAATCCGTTCAGAACCGGAAACCGGCGTCAGGACTGGAACCCCCTGTGCGTTTTTAGACACCACCATGTCATTCACGCCATCAGATTTTTTAGCATACAACGCGATATTGCCGTTTAAATTGTGAATCGGCATACCCAAGCCCCACTTGGCCGGTGTGGCAGAAGGCAGCTTGTTCAGATCGGTCACATCCTTACTTGCAATAAACTGACCACGGCGCGACAAGGCCATATAGTCAACATTGCGCAATGAAATCACCGCACTATAAGGATTGACTGAACTAGTATTGGCAATGGTCTGCACAAAGTCCGCATCGGTGGCGATCGGCACCGCGCCAGCCCCTTTGTTGGTACCTAAGAAGGTTTGGGTCAGTGCTGGATTCACTGGCAGTTTAATTTGCTGACTGTCCACCAAGTTGACATAGATCCCATCCATCGCTAGTCCAGCACGTTCCGTGGTCAAGGCCACATCGCCACGCTCATCGCCCTTGATCCCGGTTCGGGTCCGCAAGGCGGTGATATTTTCAAAACGAATGCCATAACTAAACCCACCGGCACCACCGAGTTCGAGCGAAGTGGCGTTGCTGCCGAGTTTGTCGGAGTCATTGGTAAATTCACCGGCGATTTTAAAACGAATACCGGTGGAGCCGGCGATGGCGTTATTGCTTTGCTGTACGCTATTGCCATTTTTAAGATTGGCATTGCCCAACAGATCAGCGCCACCTGCAGATCCAAACTGCACCAAGCCATTGATCATACGGCCACTGGCGCCTGCACGCAGTAAGCCTCGATCGTTGACGGTCAATTCAAAATTCAGCCCCGGCTTGCCGGTGATCTCATCACGAATAAAGTCAGCAAAACCATCACTGCCCGACTTGAGTGAAAAGCCATTGACTGGATCGATATACATATAGCTCAGGGTTTTGAGATTGATATTCAGGTCTTTCATGGCCAGTATATTTTCTTTACCGGCTTGGTCTTTCTGCGCCAATCCCAACTGCATGTTCTTGATACTCAGATCAAAATAGGCTTTGGAGTCTTGATTGAACAAACCATTGGTGGTGAGCAAATTAAAATGAATCGGATCATAAGACTCGACCCGCAGCCCGCCCATTGAGGGATCGCGCTCGCTACATTGGCCGACTGGGCAGATCTTGACGCTGTCCGTGGTCAACTTACCCAAAGTGGATGCGACGTTTAAATTAATCCCTGCTGTGGATTTGCCTTGGGTGGTCGATGAGTAGACATCAAACTTCACATCCGCGCCAAGTTTTTGATCATTCGGCAACGCACCACGACTGATCTGCACATT
>JASLJB010000296.1 GCA_030152605.1 Acinetobacter sp.
ATCTTCATGCGATTGGCCTGTCCTGCCAACATCAATGGTGTATTACAGCGACCAAAGGGCAAGCAATACTGAAACAAGTACGAATCACCGACCACGCGCGCGCCACAGCCCCCGCCGATACCGGCACCATTTTTATGGTAGACATTGGCATACAACACATGGTCGATGGCAAAGATTTCGTTTAAGCCCTTAAACTCGCCGGGCATGGCAGAAAATGGTGACCACCACCCTGAGTTGATATTGTCTTGGCCCGATTGCTGCCCAGTCCAATTCACAGGACGCGCGGACAGTTTCAATAGGGGCAGTTGACTAAAACTCAGTGTGGACTGCAATTTCGGCGTGCGATACAGATCACTGCGCGCAACATCGCGATCAAAGAGCACAAACACTCCATCTTGAGCACTTTGGCTGGCATCCACCAACGGTGAGCTGAGATTGCCTGAACTCAATGCCACGGCCGCAAATAGTCGACCTCTCGCATCTTGATGCACCGAAAAACTCGGCATGCCATAAAACCGTGGGCTCAACCCATCCTCTTGATGCAAGTTGAGTAAGCGCACAACACGTTTGGCAAAATTAGGCTGAGTGCTGCTGTTATTTGTTGCATGGGCAGCACTGTCAATATCCACGCGGAAGGCCTGCCCCGCCAGATCAGCAAAGTAAAGTGTATCCACCAAACCATCATGATTACGGTCAATCGCATTGATCTGCGAGACCACGCTGTATTTTAGATCGGCTTGTGCGCTGGACTGTATTTCCGCCACGCTGTCTTGAGCATGCGCACTACTCCACCACAGCAAACGCCCATCGTTGGCATCGAACATATACACCCCAGCGCCGACGCCATTGCTTTGTTGGTAGCTTGGGCATTCATAGCCCTTATTCTCTACCCGTGCAAAGGCCGTGTGCTGAGTGCTCGTCTCAAACCTACGGGCTTGGGCACTCAAGGGGATCTGTGCCGCTGTCCCCGTGGCACGCAGATCCAATGCCGGATCAAAGCCGCTGTGCTCTTCAGCATCCGGTGCTCGAGCTGGTGAGGATTGACGGCGCTTCGGCTGAAGCGCTTGGGGATCACGGCCTGTATATTCGATCTCCTCCTCATCTGATCGATCACGATCCAAATGCGGTTTGGCCGGGCCGCTGCGCTGCAACACTTGGGGCTGCTGTGATGGCCGTGAAAATGTGCGTTGTTGTGATGACTGCGGCTGCCTTTGTGATCCTTGCTGCGGTTGTTGCCATGATTGCGACTGTCGTTGTGATCCTTGCTGCGGTTGTTGCCATGATTGCGACTGTCGTTGTGATCCTTGTTGCGGTTGTTGCCATGATTGCGACTGTCGTTGTGATCCTTGTTGCTGCTGTGGCGATGACGGTGATGGACGCTGTGAGGATGGTTGTTGTGACCATTGTTGTGGCTGCTGTTGTTGCTGAGATGCTTGCGGCGATGCGATTGATCGTTCGGAAGCCGACAGATTCGGGCACTGTACCGGCCCTGTCGCGTCATAGCCGCCACCGACCAACATCACCAATTTCTTGTGACCCCGCCAATTGACATAAGCCAACGTCGGCTTGGACCAACTCTGCCCCATGTGTTTTAACTCAGGGACTTGGATTTCACCCGCTGTATTGATGATGCGCGCATGCCGCGGATCGATCTGAAACTTAAATTTCGGCTGATGGATATCGGTCAGATCCAAGGCATAATAACTTTGCCCGCCCATACGCAAACCGCCATAGACCCATTGCATGCCTTGCGTCCTAAGCTGATCAGCACCCTGCGCTGAGTCAGGAGTGGTGCGCTGTGGATCAGAGACACTCAACCGACCATCTGCTCTAGACATATATTGGGTATGTGCTGTCCATGTCGCATCCACACCATAAAACAACTGCGCTTTGCCAGCGGTGCTACTGCCTTGGGCTAAAAATGCCTGCTTCTGCGTCTCCAGCATTTCATTCGGCACAAAAGCAAAGACTTCTCTGCCGGCTTGATCCACCACATGCACCAAGCCTTGGGTGCTCCCAAACAGCAGATAATCCTCACGATCTTGCGTGCTGAGCTTGCCATCCACATAAGTCACCTTACCCTGCTGCGTGAGTAAGATCGGTTTGGAATGCAGCACCGCCCCCATCTGTCGTAGTTCCTGCACGGGGAGCTGTGCAACTTGACCAATATCAGCATCGAGCGCCACCGGATAGCCAAGTAGATTCAGCCAATAGTTCTTGTTTGGATCATTCAGCAAGGTTTTATCTGCGCCGATGCCCAACACGGTCGCCAAATTTATCGCTTGAAGCGTCGCAGCCCCATGCGCGCCTTGTTGACTTGAACCCAACTGAAGATTGGTCCACAGCGTGCGACTGTCCATCAGCAGCTTGCTTGACTGCGTTGGTCGGCGACCAAGCGGTATCAAGGCTTTCAGCCCCCCTTGCCCCCAGAAGCCATGTGCGGTTTGGTCGATTTCGCCATTGGTTTTGATCAGACTTTTGCGCTGCGCCGCATCCATCAACTCGCCGTTATGAATCGGATACTTATTCAGATTGCCCTGCCAGAGCTGTTCACCGGATGCGGGCTTGGGAATAAACGTCGCATAGTAACCAAATGGATGCAGTTGAATTGGATTGAGCCGATCCAAGGGAATCGTGGGTGAGCCCATGATTAAGGGATCAAAATCTGGTTTGGTTTCTTCGACAAATTTGACGATACTTTGGATCAACTCATCGGTGGATTGGGCCGAGTAGAAACCGCCTTCGCCATAACCGCCTACGCCGGGGATGCTTGGACTGCCATCCGCGAATGTGCTTTTCTCACCCCAATTACAGGCATGACGGGCATCAATATTTCGGATGGCATTACAGTTGTAGTAATAACGACTGCGCTGGGTTTTCGGGTCACTCAAGAGCTGTTTAATCTTGGGATTCAAATCAAATTCTGACCCAAAGCCCACCACGGCGGTGCGAATCCGAAACTCAGATGGATAGCGAAATAAGCGTTTAAGTTGGGTGCTGTTATTCAACTCGCGCGCAAAAAAACCTATTTCCTTCCATGATGATTTAAATTTACTGTCTCGATCACTGATACCGCCACTCAGTCGGATGCCTTGACTGCCACGTCGTACATAGTCTTCATAAGTTTGCAGTGCAGCACTCATCAGCGTGGGCTCGAGACTCTTCCTAGACGACTGCGGCACCCCATCGGTAAGAAAATAAATCCCTTGTCCATTACACTCCGGTGAACTGCTTGCACTGAGTGGGCTGATATAACGCTTGGACCAAGCACTGCCTTGGGTGATATTGCTGGAATACTTAGAATCGGCAAAATGAATACCGCTATAGTCGCTATCTCCCGTGGTGGTGCCGAGCATATAGGCCGCCGCTTCAGCATAGGCCGCAGCAGTCGGGGTACCGCCGTTACCGCTAAGATCACGTTCAATCAAGCTCAACACCTTAGCACGCTGAACAGAGCCCACCGGCCCCCAAGCTTCGGCACTGATACGCATATAGGCACGGCGATTGGTTTCCTTGCGACTGTCATCCAATAAGCGGGTCCGCGCGTCATAATACGGATAAGTTCCGATCCCGATCTTAATGTTGGGGTCGATGGCGTTCGAGGTGGCGAGCGTGTACAAAGCGTCTTTTAAACGGCTCATGCGATCGAGATATTTTTTCCCAGACTGCGCCATGCAGTAATTGATCCGGTACTTGCGCCGTGGGTCTGGATGCGGCTGATTTAACTGCAATGAACCATCTTTCAGCAGCTCATTTTTAGGCAAATCACAGGGCAGCACCCGATTCGCAAGCTGAGATGGAGATGCCGCCCAACCCTCCCGCGTCAAGGGATAGTCAGTACTTGAGGCGATCAGATCCATACTGCCCGAGGTATCTAGCATCATGGTGATCACCACTTCACCTTTGCTGGCGCTTTTATAAATATCAATATCGCTGGCCTGAGTGCTAATATTGCAGCCCATCAGCAGCACCCAGCCGCCGGCCATAGACGCGATATATTTATCCTGTTGCGTGCTTTGCATGCCTAATCTCAACATAAATCCCTATTTTTAAGATGCTGCTTGAATGACGGTATGACCACTAACCCGATAGTCCGCATGTTGCGTGTTATAGGGCACGCTGTATTGCGCAAAGCAGGCGCTTACCGTGGCCGCAACGTGTTGAAAACAGGCTTCGATTTGCTCAGCACTGATGTTGCTAAAACTGGGCAACACCGAAATCACCGTGACCGAGATCTGCTGCGATACATTGGGTAGCGCAGACTGCCCCAAACTACTGCCCTGTACCAATTGTGATAACGGTTCAGCAGGCTGGGTATTTTTTTCTAGATAAATCTGAGAGAGCAGTGCAGGCCGAGCCGTGGCATAATCTGTGGCACGACAGAAACCTTGCATACCGCGTTGCTTATTCGGTCGACCTGAACTGATCACACTGGCCTGATGAAGACTCAACAGGGTTGTGGCATTGGCGCGATAGCAAAACACCAACTGATCTTGGCTGTGCTCAGCCGCATCGAAATAACTAAAAATCCCGTCCTGTGCCAATTGACGTGCCACTTGGCTTGGATTTTCAATATGAAATAATGCTGCATCAGAATTGGCCAATAACAGCGCCTGAATCTGGCTATGCGTGGCCACTTTCAATCCGCCCATACTGCTGCGTAGCGCCCACCCCCCCAATACCGCCATCAACAACACCATGATCAGGATGATGAGCAACGTCGCCCCCTGTTGGCGCTGAAGACTGCTTCTAATCTGCACCTTGCACCTCCACGGCATTCCGCAATGCCACCACCTGAGTGATATTTTGGCGCAAGTATTTTTTGGATTGCTGTGCCTGCTGTAGCTTGAGCTTGGTCCCGAGCAACTCAAACGCTGAGCCTAGGCCTGCTTGCTGTAGACCGATCTGCTGTCCACCTTGTTGCTGTACATCATCTTGCTGTCCGCCTTGCGGCATTGCATCTGCTGGCTTTGTCGCCAAATCAGGATTCAACAGTTCCGTCCCCAACGCCGTGCTCGAACGCACCAACAGCCCCAGCCCGATCGAGACAATGTTGTAATACCGCTCCGGTTGGGTCAGTGAAGGCGGCATCAAGGCCAAGTACTGATTGATGCTGAGATAACGTCGCTTTCCATCCGGCGCTTTGACCCCCAATCGCAGCTTAAAAGCATCAACTCGTTTCATCACCTGCTGCCCGCCCTCTGCTGTTAGCCCGGTAATCTGCTGATCTCCAGCCACATAGTGACCACTTTGACAAAACAAGGAATAGCTGCTGGGCTCACCTTTGACCTGCTGTGGATCTTTTTTCAGATAGTAGCGATTGACGATAATGCGCTGCGCCGATGCAGCAGTCGCCGCACTTTGAGTGCGGTCTGCACGTGGCTGACTAAACTCGATTTTCTTGCCCTCGCAGTCAAAACCAGCACGATATATCTGAGTACTTGAAGCGCTACGGCTGGCGGACAATGTCGAATCATCTGCTGAGACCAGCTCATATTCAGGTAAATATTGAATCAGCAGTTGATCACTTTTTTGTTCTGTGGCAGCCACCCCACTGTCCTGCTGAGTCCACAGCTTTTGATACGCCGAGGCATTACTGGCCATGCTCGCGGGCAGATTCGCCGCTGAAAAGATAATCCCTGAACCTAGGCTTTTATTGTTAACCCCATGTTGCGTGGCCATATTTAAATTACTTTGACGCAGATCAAAACTGATCAAGCCGACGGCTAAATTGGCATTTTGTTGTAACTCATCCATGGCGTTTTGCAGTCGCAGCAAGCGTTGTGCACTGAGCAATACCGCCATGGCGGCGGCCACCACGATCAACCCCAAGGAGATCGCGATCATCAGCTCGACCAAGGTATATCCCTGCAAGGCTAATCGTGTAGGTGGCGAGATCATCACCCGCCGATCGCTTGGCAGATCGAGAGTCGCGCTCTTAATCCTCATGCTACTCAACATGTTCAAAGATCCTCATGCTGATAACTTTCCATGAAAATACAGGTCGAGCGCATCACATAAGCACTGCCCTGAGTACAATCGTTGGGTGTGTCGCCGTTGCTCGGATTGGTTTCTCCCCAAGCCACATAAATACATTGGCGTCTTAACGGGATATTCGGGCAGTCCAAGATCGCCAACTGCATCCCCATGGCCTGGGCTTTTTGCTTGACCTGCTGCATATCGTATTGCGCCATGTCTTGCGCACTACAAAACTCGCCAGCTTGATTTGCCGTTGCGTCCAACGCAGCAGCACAGACTTTATTGGCTTGGGCAGCATTTTGATAAAAACCAAAGCCGGCACGATTGACCCGCATGCGCTCTGCCAGATCACGTGCCAAATTCATGGCTTGAATGTTTTGCATCGCCTGCTGTGAGGCATGCATGGCGCGTAGCTGTAATGCGCCATAGCCCAACACCGCGATCGACAACAAGGTCACCGCCACCATGACCTCAATCAGCCCAATCCCCTGCTGACGCGCATACCGTTGCATCAATATCGCCCCAGACAGCAAGCGTCCAAGCTTAAGTTAAAGCTGTATTGCACTTGCGCTTGATTCATGGCCTTTCCCCTTAGCAAAAAGCATAGCGAATACTGGCGCTGATCCAATTCATGCCGGATAAAGGGTAGAAAAAAGCAGATGACTGTAATTTAGGATTCTAGGTTCAGCACAAAATCTCAAGACCAAAAAAAAGCCCTATCTGAGATAGGGCTTTTCCAGTGCGACATATGCCGCAGGCTTTGGGCTGAGACCAAGATCATCAGCGCCTCAGCGAGAGCTAGACACCGAAGTGCTTAGCCACCAATTTTACGATATTTTTTGCCTTTCTGATCAACGTCATCACCTAAACGTTCGCGACGATAGGTTTCGTACTCGTTGTAGTTACCAGCAAAGAATTCAGGCTGTTCATTTTCAAATGACAAAATATGCGTTGCAATACGGTCCAAGAACCAGCGGTCATGCGAAACCACCATCACGGTGCCTGGGAAGACCAAAATCGCATCTTCAAGCGCACGTAAAGTTTCGATATCCAAGTCGTTTGATGGCTCATCGAGTAAGATTACGTTAGCGCCCAACTGTAGGATTTTAGCCAATTGCAGACGGTTACGTTCACCACCAGACAACTCACCGACACGTTTTTGCTGATCAGAGCCTTTAAAGTTAAAGCGACCGATATAGGCACGTGATGGAATTTCATAGTCGCCGACTTTGAGGATATCCAAGCCGCCAGAGACTTCTTCCCATACGGTTTTGCTGTTGTCGAGCGTGTCACGGATCTGACCCACGTAAGCCACTTTAACCGACTCACCCAAAGTCATCACACCGCTATCCGGTTGTTGCTCGCCAGTCATCATACGGAAGAGTGTGGTTTTACCCGCACCATTCGGACCCACAATACCCACGATCGCTGTCGGTGGTACGGTGAAAGAAAGGTTTTCGTATAACACGCGACCATCAAATGATTTACTGATGTTCTCCACTTCAACCACTTTGTTGCCCAAACGTGGACCAGGTGGGATATAAATCTCTGAAGTTTCGTTACGTTGTTGGAATTCTCGAGAGTTCAACTCTTCAAAACGTTCCATACGTGCTTTGTTTTTCTTTTGCTGACCCTTGGCATTGGAACGAACCCATTCCAATTCTTTTTTCAAGGCTTTGGCAAAAGATTCTTCTTGCTTGTTTTCTTGTTCTAAGCGGGCATTTTTCTGCTCTAACCAAGACGAGTAGTTGCCTTGATAAGGAATACCATGTCCACGGTCAAGCTCCAAGATCCACTCGGCAACGTTATCCAAGAAATAACGGTCATGCGTGATCGCCACGATGGTGCCAGGGAAATCTTTCAAGAAACGTTCCAACCAGGTCACGGACTCAGCGTCCAAATGGTTAGTTGGTTCGTCGAGCAACAACATGTCTGGTTTAGATAGCAATAAACGACACAGTGCAACACGGCGACGTTCACCACCCGACAACTTAGATACGTCTGCATCCCAAGCCGGAAGGTTTAAGGCACCTGCCGCTTGTTCAAGTTGGTTGTTGAGGTTATGTGCATCCCAAGCATGAATAATGGCTTCTAGCTTTTCTTGCTCTTTGGCCAAAGCATCAAAGTCTGCATCTTCAGCCGCATATTCAGCGAAAACTTCATCCAAACGTGCCAAAGCATCTAAAGGTTCGCGTAAACCATCTTCAACGTTACCGCGAACATCTTTGCTGTCATCTAAAGGCGGTTCTTGTTCGAGATAACCGATCTTAATACCCGGTTGCGCGCGCGCTTCACCCGAGAAGTCTTTATCTACGCCAGCCATGATGCGTAGCAAGGTGGACTTACCGGCACCGTTTAAACCGAGCACACCAATTTTTGCGCCGGGGAAAAATGATAAAGAGATGTCCTTCAGGATCTCACGCTTCGGTGGGACCATCTTTGACACACGATTCATCGTGTAAATGTATTGGGCCACGTAGGACTCCTCAATCAAAAATCAAAACATCGCAAATGCGAAAAATATCTCGGACATTATACGATGAAAGCACTGAAAAAATAAGGCGTTTAATTTTTATCTGCATGCAGCACTAATCGGCAGATTTCATACATAAAATCAAGCACCCTCAACCCTAGCTAAGTTACAACTCAGATCAAGATTCGATTTGCTGCTCTAGTAAAGACTCAATTTTCAAAAGCTAAAAACTCATATCTATTTTAGGTATAAAGGTCGTAGTTTTTTTAGCTTTCATTCATAAGTAAAAATGCTAAACTCGCTTAATAATGAAATACATAGATGATGGAATCATGACATACAAAGACGAAACACTCGCCATACATGCAGGATATAGCCCTGAGCCAACCACCAAATCGGTTGCTGTGCCAATTTACCAAACGACTTCTTATGCTTTTGATGATACCCAGCATGGTGCTGATTTATTTGACTTAAAAGTCCAAGGCAATATTTACACCCGTATCATGAACCCGACCACTGCGGTACTCGAACAACGTATCGCAGCCTTAGAGGGTGGCATCGGCGCACTGGCACTGGCTTCAGGTATGTCTGCCATCACCTATGCCATCCAAACCATCACCGAAGCGGGTGACAACATCGCATCGGTATCGACCCTTTACGGCGGTAGCTACAACTTATTTGCACATACCTTACCGAAACAAGGCATTGAAGTACGCTTCTTTGACTATCAAGATCCTGAAGCACTACGCGGCCTGATTGATGACAAAACCAAACTGGTATTTGTTGAGTCGATTGGTAATCCACTCGGCAATATCATCGATCTCGAAGCCATCGCCAAAATCGCGCATGAATATGGTGTGCCCGTGGTGGTGGACAACACCGTCGCAACACCTGCGCTGCTAAAACCCTTTGAATTTGGTGCGGATATCGTGGTGCATTCATTGACCAAATATATCGGCGGTCACGGTAACAGCATCGGCGGTGCCATCGTCGACAGCGGTAAATTCCCATGGGGCGAGCACAAAGAACGCTTTAAAGTCTTAAACACCCCAGATCCAAGCTATCACGGCGTTAACTATGTTGAAGCGCTTGGGCCTGCGGCCTATATCGCACGTGCCCGCGTGGTGCCATTACGCAATACCGGTGCCGCAATCAGCCCACTCAGCGTATTCCTCATCCTGCAAGGTCTTGAAACCTTGAATATCCGTATGGAACGTCACACGGAGAATGCGCAGAAAGTTGCTGAATACCTAAAAGCGCATCCAAAAGTAAAATGGGTGAACTATGCGGGTTTGAAAGATCATCCACAGCATGCTTTAGCGCAGAAATATGTCAAAGGCAAACCATCGGCGATTCTGTCCTTTGGCGTTGAAGATGGCCGCGAAGGTGGTACACGCTTTATTGATGCTTTGCAGTTGTTTACTCGTTTGGTCAACATCGGCGATGCGAAAAGTTTGGCTTGCCACCCAGCCACCACCACACATCGTCAGCTGAATGAAGATGAGCTCAAAGCCGCAGGCGTCAGCATCGACATGGTGCGCCTCTCGATCGGCATCGAGCATATCGATGACCTCTTGGCAGATCTAGAGCAGGCATTAGCAGCAGTTTAAGACCTCACCCAGCCCTCTCCTTAAAAAAGAGAGGGTATTTGGCCTCAGCCAGCCCTCTCCTTAAAAAGAGAGGGTATTTGGCCTTATTCCGACCTTCTCCCTTTGGGAGAAGGCTTGGATGAGGGCAATAAAACCCCTAACTAAAGAACACAAAACTTATATTACAAATAGAGCTTTTGCTCTAAAAAATATTTTTAAATTCATATGCTTAGTCCTAGCATTTTTCCTAATATTCGCTATTATTTTATAGGCAAGTTTAACTGTCTTTTGCATTAAAGATATATACTTTAAATAAATATTATAGATCAATAATTTAGTTTCATTCATCAGGGATTTTATATGAATCATAAACTAGAGCAACTTTTCAAAGCAAAGGTTCAAAACAAAGTCGCACTGATTACCGGTGCATCGAGTGGGATTGGCTTAACCGTCGCAAAAAAATTAGCTGCTGAAGGCGCGCATGTTTTATTGGTCGCGAGGACCCAAGAAACCCTAGAACAAGTTCAAGCGGAAATCCAAGCCGAAGGTGGCCAGGCCTCTATTTTCCCCTGCGACCTTAATGACATGAACGCGATTGATGAGGTATCCAAAAAGATTTTGGACTCCGTCGATCATATCGATTTCCTGATCAACAATGCCGGCCGCTCGATTCGCCGTGCGGTACATGAATCTGTCGATCGTTTTCATGACTTTGAACGGACCATGCAGCTCAACTACTTTGGTGCAGTGCGTATGGTGTTGAATGTGTTACCCCACATGATGAAACGTCGTGATGGTCATATCATCAACATCAGCTCGATCGGTGTACTTGCCAACGCGACCCGCTTCTCCGCTTATGTCGCCTCCAAGGCCGCCCTGGATGCTTTTAGTCGCTGTCTCTCTGCTGAAGTACATTCGCATAAGATTGCGATCACCTCGGTCTATATGCCATTGGTGCGTACGCCAATGATTGCACCGACCAAGATTTACAACTATGTGCCGACCCTTTCACCTGAGCAAGCTGCGGATCTAATCGCCTATGCCATCGTGAAACGTCCAAAGAAAGTCGCCACCAACTTGGGACGCTTGGCCTCGATCACCTACTCGATCGCGCCGGGCATCAACAACAAACTGATGTCTATCGGTTATAACCTATTCCCAAGTTCGACCGCATCGGTTGGCGAGCCACAGAAATTAAATCTGGTACAACGCGCCTATGCACGCCTGTTCCCGGGTGAACACTGGTAAGTTGAATTAGGCATAAAAAAAACCTCCCAGTTGACACTGGGAGGTTTTTTTATCGCAAGATCTGCGCTTATTTCGAGCCTTTGATCCCTGCTTGTAGCAACAACTCACCAAAACCACCGATTTTGGTTTCTTGTGCTTTGGTCGTTTGTGGCTTGTGATGACGCTGTGGACGATCGCCTTGACCTTGTGGACGAGCACCTTGCGCTGGACGTTTGCCTTGTGGCTTACGTGGATCAGGGCGCGCTTCGCCATTGCTGTCACGGTTGTCACGGCGTGGCTGACGTGCAGGTTTGGCTGCTGCCGCACCTTCAGGACGCATCGACAAATTGACACGATGACGTTCAGCATCCACTTGAATCACACGCACTTGTACGATTTGACCAGGCTTGACCACTTTGTGTGGATCAGACACAAATTCATTCGCCAATTCAGAAATATGAATTAAGCCGTCTTGATGCACACCGATATCGACAAAGGCACCGAAGTTGGTCACGTTGGTGATCACACCTTCAAGCTGTAAGCCTTCAGTCAATTGGGATACTTCAGTAATATCTTCGCGGAACTTAGCAGTACGGAACTCAGGACGTGGATCACGACCCGGTTTGTCCAACTCACTCAATACGTCTTGAACAGTCGGTAGACCGAAGCTGTCATCGACGAATTCTTCAGCATTGACCTGACGGATGATTTCGCTATTGCCGATGATGTCTTTGACCGTGGTGCCTTTGGCCGTCACGATTTTTTCAACCAAAGCATAACTTTCAGGGTGAACAGCAGATGCATCTAAAGGCTCTACGCCTTCAAGTACACGCAAGAAACCTGCGGCTTGTTCAAAAGTACGCTCGCCAAGGCGTGGTACATTTTTCAAGGCTTGACGGTTGTCAAAACGGCCATTTTCTTTACGGTATTCAACGATTTGTTGTGCGATCGCTTTGTTGAGACCCGCGATGTAACCCAAGATTGCAGACGATGCAGTATTCACATCTACCCCCACGGCGTTCACACAGTCTTCAACCACAGCATCCAAAGTCTTGGCCAAGCCGGTTTGGTTGACATCGTGTTGGTATTGACCCACACCGATCGACTTAGGATCGATTTTCACCAATTCAGCCAATGGATCTTGCAAGCGACGTGCAATCGACACGGCACCACGGATCGCCACATCCAGCTCAGGCAGTTCAGCCGAAGCCAATTCTGAAGCTGAATACACAGAAGCACCCGCTTCGCTCACCGTCACACGTGTCAATTTCAGATCACTGTTGGCGGTCATCATTTCAGCCACCAAGGCTTCAGTTTCACGACTCGCAGTACCGTTGCCGATCGCGATCAGATCCACATTGAATTCTTTGCATAGACGTGCCAATTCTGCAATTGAACCCGCTTTGTCATCTTTCGGTGCAAATGGATACACCGTGCTATGCGCAACCACATCACCCGATGCATTGACCACAGCCAATTTAACGCCGGTACGGATACCAGGATCGACACCCAATGTGCAGCGTGCGCCTGCAGGTGCAGAAAGTAACAAATGACGTAGATTTTCAGCAAAGACTTGCATCGCCTCTGCTTCAGCAGTTAAGCGTTTTTCAGTTAACAATGAATGCTCAATGCTTGGACGAACTTTGGCAGCCCAGAACAATTTTGCACTTTGTTTTAAATAGTCTTGGCGTGCTTGTGGTTGAACTTGATCCAAATTGAATTCAGTTTCAATACGTGCCAATGCCGGTGCATCTTCGCCATCCACTTTAAGACCCAATACGTTTTCTTGGCGACCGCGTAGCATGGCCAATAAACGATGTGAAGGTACTTTGTTGAGATTTTCAGAAAAATCAAAATAGTCGCGGAATTTTTTACCGACTTCTTTTTTCTCTTCACTGGCAACCAAGCTTTTCAACACTGCAGTTTTTGCAAAGTTAGCTTTGAGTTCAGTGGTGAGTGCAATATTTTGTGCCCAGTCATCGATGAGGATATGTTGGATCGCATCCAACTGAGTCTCAAGATCTGGGTAGTCTTCGTGGCTAAACCCGGCCAATGCCGCTTGTGGCTCGATCTCTTGGCTTAGGATTTGTTCAGCAATCGGGCCTAGACCAGCTTCTCTGGCTTTGAATGATTTACTAGTTCGTTTTGGACGATACGGTGCGTAAATTTCTTCTAAAGCATTTTTGGTTGCAGCAGCATTCACGCGCGTCAATAAATCGTCCGACAATTTATCTTGCTCTTTGAGTGATTCGATCACTTTCTCTCGGCGCTCAAATAAATCACGTAAATACGTTAAACGCGTATCAAGTTGGCGCAACTGCGTGTCGTCTAAACCTTGGGTTACTTCTTTACGGTAACGTGCGATAAATGGAACACTGGCACCTTCATCAATCAATTTGATGGCAGCTTCTACTTGGTTTGGACGTGCGGCAAGCTCACTTGCCAACTGCTGAACT
>JASLJB010000310.1 GCA_030152605.1 Acinetobacter sp.
GCGTGCAATCATCCTCGTTGTTCTCTGCGCTGCGTTATCCCAATTTCCGCCATTATTTTATCGGCCATGCATTATCAACACTTGGCACTTGGATTCAACAAGTCAGTCTGGCGTGGATTATCTATGCCATGACACAGTCAACAGCACTCTTAGGCCTGGTGGGTTTTTGTGCACTGATCCCACAGTTATTGCTGAGCCCGATTGCTGGCGCTTGGATCGACAAAGTGGATAAACGCAAACTTCTGATCGTGATTCAAATTCTACTGTTTAGCCAAGCCATGCTTTTAGGCCTTGCTTATCGCTTTGAAGTTTTAAATCCAAGCGCTTTAATTGGCCTGTCGCTGCTGCTCGGCATGCTCGCTGCGATTGATACCCCACTGCGTCAATCCTTACTCAGTCTGATCGTCGATGAACCAGCGGCGCTGCCCAATGCACTGGCCTTAAATGCCATGCTGTTTAATGCCTCACGCTTTATCGGCCCGCCGATTGCAGGATTATTACTGGCCAGTATCGGTGCAGAACTGTGTTTTTATTTAAATGCGCTGTCCTATTTAATCTTGGCTGTGGCGATCTGGCGTATGCGGCAGGTTAAATCCCTGATCGCCAGTGGTAAAATAAACGCAGTCATGCGAGAAGGCTTTCAATATGTCTATCAACATCAGCATTTTAAATATCTGATCCTGACGGTGTTCATTTTAAATTTTACCGCCTCAAGTTATGTTGCACTGCTGCCGGTCTACGCAAAGGATATTTTACACGGCGATGAAAAAACTTTAGGCATGCTTTGGGGCGCGGCAGGCATTGGCTCATTGATCTCTTCCCTCTTACTCGCCAAACAGCAAGCTTTTCAACGGGCATATCATTATATTGTGCTCAATCTCGGCCTATGCTGCGTGGGTTTATGCTTATTGGCTTGGGCGGAGGCATATTTTCTATTTCTGATTGCGATGTTTTTACTGGGTTTTGGAATATCAACGTCGAATATTTCCACCAATATCATATTGCAAAAAAACAGCCCCGAACGGCTGCGCGGGCGTGTGGTCTCGATCTACACCGCGACCCGCTTTGGTTTTGATGCGCTGGGTGGATTATGTGCAGGTCTGCTCGCGAGTATTATTGCGCCCAATCAGGTCATGCACTGTGCAGCCTTGCTGCTCGGTGCCTATGTGATATTCAATGCAGTGTTTATTTTACCCAAACAACATCGTCATTGAGTCAGATTGAATATGGGGCATCACCACAAACAGGCTTAGTCTTTTTTTAAGCTTTGCACCTCTTGTAAAAGTGCCAACAACTGGGTCATTTTTTCGGTGCCTAAACTTTGCTGAATCTGCTGATAACGCTGTTCCATACGCACCGACATATTATCAAAAATCTTTTGCCCTTCTTGGCTGAGCGAAATAAAGCTAAAGCGCTGATCGGTCTCTGAACGACGACGAACGATTAAACCGGTATCTAACATGCGGTTAATAATACCAGTCAGACTCGGCTTTAAAATACAGGCTTTTTCAGACAGCGTGGTGCTGTCTAGTTCTTCATGTTGCCCCAGTGTTCTGATAATGCGCCATTGTTGCTCGGTTAAACCGACCTCGTTTAACTCAGGTCGAAAATGAGTCATTAATGCTTCACGCGCCTCTAACAACGCGAGGGTTAAGGATGGGCGAATCTTTTTCATCGTGAATATAAGCACAAAATTAATATATTAACTATTCTACCGATTTTATAACCAGAAGAACATCATTCTCGCCTTAAACGCGTGCGCTTTGCTCCCGTTGCCAAAACAAAAAAACTGCCGTAGCAGTTTTTGTTTTGTTGAGTGGGGTTTAGATGCCGATGAGATCTTTAAGCATTTTCTTAAACAACACTTTATCTTGCTCTGAATAACGCCCAAATACATCCTGTTGATGGCTTTCTGCGATTTGATACAGTCGCTGGGCGCTGTGTATGCCCTGCTCAGTCAGTTCATAGGAATGACCGGTATCAATCATTAAGCCCTTACGCACCAAAATCTCGGTGGCTCGTTCAATCTCACGGATTGGCATCGCCACTTCACCTTGTAAATGCTCTTTAGAGGTCGCGGTTTTACTTTCTAGCACCAACAATAACCGCGCCTCACTGGTTCTAAAGCCTGACGCCAATTGTTTCGGTTGATAGTCATTGCTATACGCACGTACCGCTTGGGTCAACAGATAATACATGTTGTCATATAAGCGCCCGGGGAAAATTTCTGCAGCAGTGTCAGCTTGGGTATTCAAACTCGGATGCGGCAAGACTGAAGAATAAGCACCTTGATGGTAGAGCAGTGGCGAGCGACCATGGTCTTGGAAATTCACCACACGACCTAAAATAATCCAATGATCGCCGCCCTCTAAAATATCGTAGCGTTCACATTCAAATACAGCAGCACATGCATTTAAAATCGGGGCATTGCCCGCCCCAAGCACAAAGTCAACATTGGCATATTTATCTTGTTGAGAACGCGCAAACTGATTTGAAAGCTCGATTTGCTCTGCGGATAATATATTGACAGCAAAATGCGTGGCTTGTTCAAAGACCGCATAACTCGAAGAGCGTTTATCAATACTCCACAAGATTAATGCCGGGTCCAAAGACACCGAGTTAAAACTGTTTGCCGTGACACCGACCGTATCGCCCTGCGCATTCTGTGCAGTCATAATGGTCACACCAGTGGCAAAATTGCCCAGTGCACGGCGAAATGCTTTGGCATCAAAGGCCGTTTCAATTTGCTTTATCATTGAGTTCATCACATATCCCTGTTATTCAACTATTTTTCTTTTCAATCTCTTGACATCTCAGCGCGCCAGAAACAACAGCACATCGACTATTGATCTGACTCGCGATTGACGGCTTAAACCATACTAGGATCAGGATCTAAGCCCATCAATTCACGTCCTAAGATTTGCGCACAGACATCGTAGTCGGTATAGGCATGTGCGCCGGTCATGTGTGAATCTCGAAAGAGTCGCTGCATTTCCTGACCATCCAACCAACTGGTCGCTCCTGCGGCTGCAAATAAACGATCGACCGCTTCGATACACATTTTCACCGCATAGGCTTGATTGGTGCGCCAAAAGGCCAAAGTCTCTGCGGAAGGATAGATATGCTGTTCGCCATGTGCGCGATGATCCTGCCAGGTCTTTTCCAAAAATGCGCGAGCTGCCGCGACTTGATGGGTGGATTCTGCAACACGCATGAGCATCGGAGTTGAGGCACCGACATTGGCTCCGGTATATGCACGAATTCGTGTTTTTTGCTTTTCTTTAAAGGCTTCAAGCATACGCTCAGCAATCCCCAGACTGACCGCAGAAAAACCACTAGCAAAATAAGGACGATAGGGCGAATAGTAGATTTTACTGTCCGGATATAAGCCGAAACCTGCGGATCGACCTTCCATCATATCTTTGGCTTTTTGGATGCGATACTCAGGAATAAACAGATCACGAATCTGCAACTGTTTGGAACCACTGCCTTTGATGGCGCCTGCAAACCAATTGTCATGAATCACATAGTCTTGTCGTGGAATCACCCCAAAACAATAGATCTTGTTGCCTTGGGCATCAAAGCGATTAAAACCCACGATCGCATATTCGGCATGGTCACAACCACTGCTCCAACCATAGTCGCCATTCAGTTGTACCCCGCCCTCAACTTCTTCCACCTTGCCAAAAGGGGCGATAGAACTACTGGCGGTGGCATCTGGATTGACCAACCAAATTTCATCTTGTAGTTGTTTGGGAAACATGGCGATTTGATGACTATGCGTACACAACAAACTAAAGGCCCACGCCGTCCCGGCACATGCACCGGCCAATGTCACGATACAGTCGGAAAAATCAGGCAGGCTCATTTCCAATCCACCATAGACTTTAGGTTGGAAGGCACGGTGAAAGCCTAACTGTTTCAGTAATGCAATATTTTCATCTGGAACTTGACGTAATTGTTCGGCTTTCTCTGCATTGGCCGCGATCTGTGGCAGGATCTGTTTGATTTTGCATAGCATGGCTAGATGCTCAATGCCTGCTGGCTCAGTGCTTTGTTGTGGTGATCTTTGTGAACGTTCTGATTCAGCAGCTGGCGATGAAGATTGAGATTGAACTGGCGGAGCAGATTGCATCTGCTCGAGACCTCGCTGCGTATCTAGCTTGGCTTCGGTATAGCGCATTTTAAAATCATGTTGTGGTAGATGATTGGCATGCTGCATCGTGGTGCTTAAATTGAGATCCATTGTATTTTCCATATCTGATTGTCCTTTTCCATGTCAGTCTCACACTAGAGACCCAAGATCATCGCCAACGCTTGAATCACAAGCGTTGATCTATTCTGGTTTTCATTAT
>JASLJB010000316.1 GCA_030152605.1 Acinetobacter sp.
TACGAACCTGATTACCTTTTACACCAAGCACAGTAACACTGACTTGATCCCCAATCATTAATGTTTCTCCGACACGACGGGTCAGAATCAGCATGTTTATCTCCTTGCTTAAACGCTAAACCTGCGATAGTTTTTTCAAAATAAAGAAAATAACAACCTCGGTATCAGAGAAAATTTTAACAGATTATGTGATGAATTACTCAATTCAGCCCACTCTGTTGAAATTTTCCTACACAACAACGCTTAATATATCAGAGCCACCATGAAAAAAACTATGCTGACTCGACTTTTTGTTTGGCACTAAAGTCATAAAACTACGATATTTGCTTAATATTTAAGCACGCACGCACGATTCACCGTGTTCACGATCTAAGCCAAACGCGGTATGTAGGGTACGCACCGCCAATTCAAGATAATTTTCATCAATAATCACAGAGATTTTAATTTCTGAGGTTGAAATCATCAGGATATTAATGCCTTCGTCAGCCAATGCGGTAAACATTTTACTGGCAACACCGGCATGAGAGCGCATACCGACACCGACGATGGATACTTTGACGATATCATCACGGGTCGCAACTTCACGTGCACCGATGGCTCTCGAGGTTTCTTCTAGAATCTTTTTGGCTTTGTTGATATCGGCACGATTCACGGTAAACGTGAAATCAGTGGTGCCATCTTCTTCGACGTTTTGGATAATCATATCCACTTCGATATTGGCCGCACCAATCGGAGACAAAATCTTAGAGGCGATGCCCGGCTCATCCGGCACACCCAAGATGGTGAGTTTTGCTTCGTCACGATTAAATGCGATACCTGAAATAATTGGCTGTTCCATATTGTCTTCCGATTCAGTGGTAATCAGTGTGCCGACGTTATTTTTAAAGGCATCGTCAAAAGCACCATCATCTTCATTATCAAAACTAGAGAGTACACGTAAAGGCACTTGGTATTTGCCCGCAAATTCAACTGAACGAATTTGCAAAACTTTAGAACCCAAAGACGCCATTTCCAACATTTCTTCAAATGAAATGCGGTCAACTTTTTTGGCTTTCGGTGCTACACGTGGGTCAGTGGTATAGACGCCATCGACATCGGTGTAGATTTGGCATTCACTGGCTTTCAGCGCAGCAGCCAATGCAACGCCTGTGGTATCCGAACCGCCACGACCGAGGGTGGTGGTGTTGCCTGCATCATCGACACCTTGGAAACCTGCAACCACGATGACGCGGCCAGCATCCAAGTTTTCAGTCATGGTTTCAGTTTCAATGGCTTCAATACGTGCTTTATTAAACGAACTATCCGTCTTAATCCCGACTTGGCGACCGGTTAAAGATTTTGCTTCAACCCCAATCGAGTTGAGCGCCATCGCCAACATGGAAATGGTGACCTGTTCACCCGTGGAGACCATTTGATCCAATTCACGTGGATCAGGGGTATCGCTAATGGCTTTGGCGAGGGCCAACAAACGGTTGGTTTCGCCACTCATGGCAGAAACCACCACCACAACTTGGTGACCATGGTCATGCCAACGTTTGACACGGCGAGCAACATTTAAAATGCGCTCCGCTGTGCCCATTGAAGTCCCGCCATATTTTTGAACGATTAATGCCATAGTTATTCCATTTAAACCAAGATCTTGAACAGGCTTTCAAGATCTGTTAGCAAAGGTAAAGTTAGTGTTGCGCAAGCCACGCTGGAACAGCGGCCATCACAGCATCAAACTTCTCGTTAAGTGGCGCACCACCTTGGGCTAAGTCAGGTTTACCACCACCTTTACCGCCGAGTTCAGCAGCGAGGTATTTGATAATGTCACCTGCTTTAATGGTTTTAACCCATTCTGGCGCCACCGAAGCGATCAAACTGACTTTATCACCATCGACCCCAGCCAACACGATCACGGCGTTACTGAGTTTTGATTTGAGGCCATCATGCAAATGACGCAATGCTTTGGCATCGGTCGCTTGTACGCTGGTGATGAGGGTAGAACGACCTGCAACGTCTTGAACTTGGCTTAAAAGTTCGCTCGCTTGGAAGTTGGCCAACTTTTGGTTGAGCTGTTCGATTTGCTTTTGTAGGGCAGTGCTGTGCTCTACGGCTGCTTGAACACGTTCTACAGTTTGATCTTTTTGTGCTTTGAGCAATTGGTTGATCTGTTGGATATCGGCATCAGCTTTTTGGACCACATCCACCGCATGTTGACCAGTCACGGCTTCGATACGACGTACACCGGCAGCCACACCGCCTTCAGAGACGATTTTAAATAGGCCGATATCACCAGTGCGTTTCACATGAATACCGCCACAGAGTTCGATCGAGAAGTTTTGCTCATCGATCAGAGAACCCATGCTGAGAACGCGAACTTCTTCGCCATATTTCTCACCGAACAACATCATCGCGCCTTTATTTTTGGCGTCTTCGATGCCGAGCAGTTCAGTTTCAACTGCGCTGTTGGCGATCACTTCAGCATTGACCAGACGTTCGATCTGTTGCAACTGGGCATAAGACACCGGTTGATCATTGGCAAAGTCAAAACGCAGCACATCACTGGCGACCAATGAACCTTTTTGTTGTACATGGCTACCCAAGATTTGACGCAGTGCGGCATGCAATAAATGTGTTGCAGAGTGGTTGCGCGCAGTCGCAGCACGTACATCGGCTTGAACAGTCGCTTCAACGGCTTGCTGGTTGGCAATATGACCCACAGTCACGACACCTTGGTGTACGATCGCGCCACCAGATTTTTTGGTGTCTTGAACTTCAAAAATACCAGTGTCATTTTTGAGGAAACCGGTATCACCGATCTGACCACCGCTTTCTGCATAGAACGGGGTTTGATTCAGTACGATGAGTGCTTCATCACCTTCATTGACTTGATCAACTTGTTCGCCATCTTTATAGATCGCGATGATTTGACCTTGGCCTTGGGTGGCATCATAGCCGTCGAACTGAGTGTCGCCATCGACTTGAACCACACTGTTATAGTCCACCGAGAACTTACCGGCATCACGCGCGCGTTGACGCTGTGCTGCCATTTCTTTTTCAAAGCCAGCTTGGTCGATTTCGAGATCACGCTCACGTGCGATATCGGCAGTTAAATCAGTTGGGAAGCCATAGGTGTCATACAGTTTAAATACCGTTTCACCAGCGATCACATTGCCTTTGAGGTTTTTGAGTTCGCCTTCAAGCAATTTCAAACCTTGCTCTAGTGTTTTGGCAAACAGTTCTTCTTCACGGATCAACATACTTTCAATGCGTTGTTGCTCTTGTGCCAACTCTGGATAAGCTTGACCCATGACTTGGATCAAAGGCTGCAACATTTTATAGAAGAAGGTACCGGTGGCGCCCAATTTGTTACCGTGACGAACTGCACGACGGATGATACGACGCAGGACATAACCACGACCTTCATTGGATGGATTGACACCATCGGCGATCAGGAAGCAGCATGAACGGGCATGATCCGCCACCACTTTGAGTGAGGCAGGGTATTGAACTGGCGTGTTGTTGGCTTGCGCTTCAGCATCGATCGCAGTGGTATCTAAAGCCACGATTTCTGCCGCAGCTTTGAGCAAGTCTTGGAATAGATCGATTTCATAGTTGGAGTTGACGTGTTGCAACACCGCTGAAATACGCTCAAGGCCCATACCGGTATCTACTGAAGGCGCAGGCAATTCATGCAGTACGCCATCCGCAGTACGGTTGAACTGCATAAACACGTTGTTCCAGATTTCAATGAAACGGTCGCCGTCTTCTTCAGGACTGCCCGGTAAACCACCCCAGATATGATCGCCATGATCATAGAAAATTTCAGAACATGGACCGCAAGGACCGGTATCACCCATGGCCCAGAAGTTATCTGATGCGTATTTTTCGCCTTTGTTATCGCCGATGCGGATGATGCGCTCAGCATCCACGCCGATCTCTTTGTTCCAAATATCAAACGCTTCATCATCGGTGTGATAAATGGTGACATAGAGTTTATCTTGTGGGATCGCGAGCCATTGCGCTGAAGTCAAAAACTCCCAGGCAAATTTTAAGGCATCACGTTTAAAGTAATCACCGAAAGAGAAGTTACCCAACATTTCAAAGAAGGTGTGGTGACGCGCGGTATAGCCGACGTTATCGAGGTCGTTATGTTTACCGCCAGCGCGGACACATTTTTGTGAGGTTGTCGCACGAACATAGTTGCGTTTTTCAAGGCCCAAGAAACAGTCTTTAAACTGGTTCATCCCGGCGTTGGTAAACAACAAAGTCGGGTCATTGGCCGGCACTAAGGAACTCGATGCGACACGCGTATGTCCTTGCGTTTCAAAGTAGCGCAAAAACGCCTCACGGATTTCAGCTGATGTCATAGAACGAGTACTCACGACCAAGTCACTCCATAATGATTAAATTTGGCGAAGTACGTCGCTTTTCTCACAAAAACAAGCGCTTCTGGATGGCGCGACGCACGGCTAATAGATTGAAAACGCCAAATTATAACGGAAAAACCCTATGCCACCAACGATTTTAAGGCAATTAAGTGACAATTCTGTGGATTGCTTGAATTTTCACATGTGGCCAAAGTTGATCAAGCTCAGTGCAGTTTCGATTTTGGCGAATAGCATTACTGCGGCGCTTATACAAAAGTCGAGCATGGTGGATGAACTAATTCTAACGCCCAGCCTGCAAAATCCGATACCATAGGCGCGATAAAACAAGGGCTTTAGACGCAAAAGGAAGACTGATGCAACGTGTGGCGATCAATGGATTTGGGAGAATAGGGCGCAATGTCCTCAGGGCGTGGTTTGAAAATCCGCAAGATTTTCACTTTGATATCGTTGCCATCAATGACATTGCCGATGCAGAAACCCTGGTGCATTTATTTAAATACGACACCACCCATGGTCGTTTTGGCGGTCAAGTCCAAGTTGAACAGCAACACGGGATTGATTATTTAAATATCCAATCCGGCAGCATGCAGGCACATGTACAGGTATTACGTTGTGAGCAACCGGCGCAGTTGCCTTGGGGCGAGTTGGGTGTAGATGTGGTGCTTGAGTGTAGCGGTCTATTCCGTTCCCGGGCTGCGGCCACCCAACATCTACATGCGGGCGCAGGGCGAGTGGTAATCGGGGCGGCGCCTTTTGATAGTGTCGATGCCGCGATCGTATATGGCGTCAACCAACATGAACTCAAAGCCACGGACCGTATTATTTCCAGCGTGTCGTGTACCACGCAAGCTTTGGTGCCGTTGGTCAAGATCATTGATGATGCCTTTGGGATCGAAACTGCATTGATGACCGAAATCCATGCCGTCACAGCAGACCAGACTGTGCTCGATCAAGCGCATCGTGATCTACGCCGCGCACGGGCGTCGGGGCAAAATATTATTCCCACCACCTCATCGGCTTTGGGCGCACTCAAGCAAGTGTTACCCAAGATGGAAAACCGCATCGATGGTTATTCGATCCGCGTCCCGACCATTAATGTCGCCGCGATCGACTTAAGTTTTGTGGCGCAGCGTCCAATCAGCGTGGCTGAGATCAATCAGTGCCTGATCCATGCGGCCCGTAAGGACTATGCCGCCATCATGCAAGTCACCGATGAGCCACTGGTGTCGAGTGACTTTAACCATTCGCCGTATTCGCTGATCGTGGATCTGACCCAGACCATGCAGGTCGGGCAGCAGGCCAAAGTCTTTGCTTGGTATGACAATGAATGGGGCTATGCCAACCGCTTATTGGATCTGTGTGAAACGATGAGCTGTGCTTGAATCGGAGTTTTAACTCAACCCGCAAGACGATGATGACGATAGGGCTGGAGAGGAATTCAGCCTGTTGTCATGTGGGGGCAATATTAAAGTGTAATATTAAAGTGCAAAAGGTCGGACGCGAAGAGGAAATTTAGCCGCGTATCACTCGAGATGAGATGCATGTTTGAAGCGCTGTGCAACTCAGATTTTAGTTCAGATTTGCGCTGCTGAGCTATGAACTAAGCACTTGATTTAATCGATGATTGTAATTAATCGGGAATTATATAAAATTCTCAGGTGCGCGTTAGAAACTATCGTGCTAGACTTAGAGAAATCGGGTGTG
>JASLJB010000364.1 GCA_030152605.1 Acinetobacter sp.
CAAGCAAAAAGAAGTTTCCGCTGGAACCGATAAATCCTATGCCTTGGCAAAAAAATATAAGTTAAAAGTATCTTGGGGAACCGACATTCTGTTTAGCCCACAATTGGCAGCGAAACAAGGCGCGATCCTGACCACCATGACCCGTTGGTATCAACCCGATGAAGTCTTAAAAATGGCCACTTCCACCAATGCTGAATTACTCCAGCTTTCGGGTGAACGTAACCCCTACCCGGGGAAACTGGGTGTGGTTGAAGAAGGTGCCTTGGCCGACTTGCTCTTGATCAATGGCGATCCGATCGCGGACATTAAACTGATCGCCGACCCAAGCAAAAATATGTTGGTGATTATGAAAGACGGTCAGATTTATAAAAATATCGTTCAATAAAATCCAGCCCCATTTCGCAGTACCAAAACAGCCGACGTTTATGTCGGCTGTTTTTTTTTAACTGGCTCAAGCGCCAATTCTCACCCTTCCTGCATGCATATTGATCATGCAACTCATGTCAAATGAGCGTTTTAACTGCTGCATTAAACTGGCTATGCTCATGAGATATCAACGGATATTGATATATAAAAAGTTATTGATATATAAGAAATTAAACAGTTCATACGCAAAGGAGGCCGTTATGCAAAGAGATCACCGAGTTAAACCGCAATAACACATTCAATATTTGAATAGGGAGTACATCATGGGCTCTAATGGACAAATCTGCCTCAATACAACAAATCAAACTACTGAATATAAAACAGTCTTTATTTCTGGGATAGATGCATTAGTCAAACTCCCCCTATTACAAAGGCAATTGGATCGCATGCAGGGTTTAAATACCGCAGGCTTAGTCAGCGGTTACCGAGGTTCGCCATTGGGGGTTTATGATCAGCATTTATGGAAATCTGAAAAAGAACTCAATGAAAATGGCATTATTTTTCAACCCGGTTTAAATGAAGATCTTGCTGCAACCGCCTTATGGGGTGCGCAAATGCATGCCGCCTATGGCCCCACCCAGGTGGATGGTGTGTTTGGGATTTGGTATGGAAAAGGCCCAGGCGTTGACCGCAGCGGTGATGTATTTCGCACGGCGAATGTGATTGGTACATCCAAGTTGGGCGGCGTGTTGGCGGTTTCCGGGGATGATCATGCGGCGCAGTCCTCCTTATATCCACACCAAACCGATACCCTGTTTCAAGCCGTTTCAATGCCGGTATTACAACCTGCAAATATTGCTGAAATTATTGAATTTGGCTTAGCCGGCATTGCCCTATCGCGCTACTCAGGCTTATGGGTCGCCATGAAAACCATTGCCGATGTGGTCGAGTCTGCCAGCGTCATCGATATTGAAACGCCTCACACCTTTATCACACCCGCGGATGAAGGCGATGATCACTTGCTCAATTGGGATCCGAGCATCCAATGGCCAGCGCAACGGTTTGAACTGGAAAAGCGTTTAATTGATTATCGACTCCCTGCGGTACAACGTTGGGCACGGCTCAATCGAATAGACAAAGTGATTCATCTCGCCAGCACACCGAAAATCGGTATCGTGACGGTCGGAAAAGCACATCAAGACTTGATGCAGGCCATTACAGACTTAGCTTGGTCGGATCAAGATTTAAATCAATATGGTATTTCGATCTATAAAGTCGGCATGAGCTGGCCGCTCGAAACCCAAGGCATGATTGACTTTGCCAAAGGACAGCAAGAACTGTTCGTCATCGAAGAAAAAAGAGCCAATGTTGAAAGCCAAATCAAAGAAGCCTTATACCATGTAGATGCCACGCAAAGACCACAGGTGTCAGGCAAACACGATCCATCCGGTCAGCCACTCTTGGCTGAGACGCTCGAGTTTAGTCCTTTGCTCATCGCCACTGCATTGATTCAGCGTTTAGGCCAACCTGCAGCGTTAGTGCAAAAATTGCAAGCGATGTACCCCGTGAAAGACATGGCGGTAGATACAGTCATGCCAAGTAGAACGCCTTATTTCTGTTCAGGCTGTCCACATAATACCTCGACCCAAACCCCAGAAGGCTCAATCAGTGCCGGTGGCATCGGCTGTCATGCCATGGCTTTGATGGTTCCAACCTTAAAAACCACCACCATTTCGCAAATGGGCGGTGAAGGCGCGCAATGGATTGGCGCACAACCCTTCTCAAAGACGCAACATATTTTTCAAAACCTAGGCGACGGCACCTATGAACACTCCGGCATTTTAGCCATACGTGCAGCAGTCGCTGCGCAGACGAATATCACCTTTAAAATTCTTTATAATGATGCCGTTGCAATGACCGGTGGCCAACCCACTGAAGGCACAAATGATCCTGCCAGAATTTCACGTCAACTCAGTGCCGAAGGTGTCTCAAGCATTGCGCTGATCTCAGATCATCCAGAGCTCTGGGAAAATGAGCCGAACTTGGCCAGCATCACCACGGTGCATCACCGTGATGCGCTTGAAGCGGTACAGAAAAAATTTCGTGAGCTATCCGGAACCACGGCGATTATCTATGTTCAAACCTGCGCCACAGAAAAACGCAGAAGACGTAAAAAACAGTTAAACCCGGTTGCGACCAACAAAATATTTATTAATACCAGAGTCTGTGAAGGCTGTGGTGATTGTTCTACGCAATCCAATTGTATTGCCATTGAACCGGTAGAAACCGCTTTTGGCCGCAAAAGAAAGATTAACCAATCGAGCTGTAATACTGATTTTTCCTGTTTAAAAGGCTTTTGTCCGAGTTTTATCGAAGTTGAAGGTGCATCTCTTAAAAAGACTGAGCTGATTTCAGCAGACTTGGAACAGCAATACTTTGCGGAATTAACTGTGATTGACCCACCGCAGATTCAATCCGATAGTTTTAATATTTTATTTGCCGGCATTGGTGGTACTGGGGTATTAACTGTCGGGGCCATCGTCGGGCAAGCGGCCGTCTATGACCATAAAGTATCCTCTGTGCTGGATTTTACTGGCTTAGCGCAAAAAAATGGTGCGGTACTGAGTCAGGTGCGGCTATCGAAGCATAAACATGGCCTGCATGCTGCGCGTATAGGTGCACATTCAAGCCATTTATTAATGGCTGCCGATCTGGTTTATGCCGCTTCAGAAGATATATTACAGCGACTGGCCCCAGACCAAAGCGCTGTGGTTGCCAATTTGGATATTACCCCAACCGCAGCGGTGGTCCATCATCGTGATGCAGCGATTGATCAACAGCAGCTGATCGATAAAATCAAAGCACATTGTTTAGCCGAGTCTTTTCACCCCATCAATGTCAATCAAATCAGCACCCAGTTATTTGGTGATCATACCTATGCGCATGTATTAATGCTCGGCTATGCATGGCAAAAAGGCTTAATCCCGCTGTCATTAAATGCACTACAGTGCGCCATCGATCAAGGGGTACTCCCGCTTCAAAATCATCGTGCTTTGAATTGGGGGCGCTTTTTAGCTAGTCGTCAAGATGCACTCAGCATGCTGATACAAACACCGAGCTTAGGCATTGATAATGACGACGATATAGATGCATTAAAAGCCAAGTATTCTGCGGAACTCACCCAGTATCAAAATAAAGATTATGCAGATCGTTTTACTCAACTGCTGGATCGTGTCAGTCAAAAATGTGCC
>JASLJB010000360.1 GCA_030152605.1 Acinetobacter sp.
TTTCCCATCGTCGAAGTGCAGGAAAATGCTGAGTTTGTGGTCAGCAAACCTCAGGCTACAGGCGGCTTGGTCTCAACCGCGACCATTGCAGAACAAATTGTCTATGAGATCGGCGATCCGCAGGCCTATCGACTGCCGGATGTGATCGTAGATCTGCGTCAAGTTCAGCTCAGTCAAGTTGGTGAGCATCGGGTCAAAGTGACGGGCGCTCGCGGGCGTGCTCCTAGCCCAGATTACAAAGTCAGCGCCACCTATCCCGATGGCTATCGCGTTTTGGTCAGTTTTTTGGTGGCAGGCCGTGAGGCGGTTGACAAAGCACATGCCATTTCAGCTGCGATATTAAGTAAAACACAGCGGGTCTTGGCCTCACGTTCGGTGTCGGACTTTAGTCAGAAATCAGTTGAAATCTTAGGGATTGAATCGACCTATGGTGCGCATGCCCAAGTGCTGAATAGTCGTGAAGTGGTGGTAAAAATGGCGGTACAGCATCCGCTTAAAGCGGCTTGTCAGTTCTTTGCCAGCGAGATCGCCCAAGCCTCGACCGGTATGGCACCGGCATTGGCGGGGATCGTCGGTGGACGCCCGAAAGTCTCTCCGGTGATTAAGCTATTTTCATTCTTGATTGCGCATACACAGCTCAGCGTTGAGATTGAATTTGAGGGCGTGCGTCATCGTTGCGAACTTGCCTCAGGAATTGCTGAGCAGTGCTCTGATGCAGGCTCAGAACCTACTCTTGATACTGCTGAGCAGTTATTTGAGACAGGCTCAGAACCTGCTGCAGGCTTAGATTTAGATACTGATCCGATGGAACAGGTGCTCTGGCAGAGTAATGAAATCGAAGTACCGTTGATTACGTTGGCGCATGCACGCAGTGGCGACAAAGGCAATCACAGCAATATCGGCGTCATTGCGCGGCATGCAGATTATCTGCCGTGGATTCGCGCCAGTTTGACCCCAGCTGCCGTCGCAGACTATATGCAACATGTGCTCGATCCCGAACACAGCCAAGTGACGGCTTATGAATTGCCGGGCATTTTGGCGCTGAATTTTGTTTTAGAAAATGCTTTGGGCGGTGGTGGGATCGCGAGCCTTCGCATCGATCCTCAAGGCAAAGCCTTTGCTCAACAGTTGTTGGACATGCCCGTGCGTGTGCCTTCTAACCTCACCCGACCTCTCCTTGACAAGGCGAGGGGATTTTGACCTCACCCGACCTCTCCTTGAAAAGGCGAGGGGATTTTGACCTCACCCGACCTCTCCTTAACAAGGTGAGGGGATTTTGACTTGACCCAGCTTGTGCTTCAAAAAGCGAGGGATGCTATAGGTGGTAGATATGCGTTATCAATCGATATTTAGAAATGATGCTTTTGCGGATCAGGTGGTGATCGTGACTGGTGGTGGTTCAGGCATTGGTCGTTGTACTGCGCATGAGCTGGCATCACTCGGTGCCCAAGTGGTGATTACGGGACGAAAAATAGAAAAGCTAGAAAAAGTCGCAGCAGAAATCAGTGCTGATGGTGGCAAGGTGCATCTGATCGTGTGTGATAACCGCGAGGAAGCACAAGTTCAGGCCATGATCGCCGAGGTGATCAAGAGATTTGGAAAACTCAATGGTTTGGTCAATAACGCCGGTGGACAGTTTCCATCTGGGCTGGACAGTATTTCCGCCAATGGCTTTGATGCCGTGGTGCGCAATAACTTACACAGTACTTTTTATCTGATGCAACAGGCTTATCTGCAATGGATGGCTGAACACGGTGGCCAGATCGTGAATATGACCGCTGACATGTGGGGTGGTATGCCGGGCATGGGACATTCGGGGGCTGCACGCGCGGGCGTGGATAATCTAACCAAGACCGCTGCGGTGGAGTGGGGCAAATCTGGGGTACGCGTCAATGCTGTGGCGCCGGGATGGATCGTGTCTTCGGGCATGGATCAGTATCAGGGGGATTTTGCCAAAGTGGTGATCCCAAGTTTGGCCGGCAATGTCCCTCTCAAACGGATGGGTACTGAGTCTGAGATTTCTTCGGCGATTTGTTATCTGCTCTCGGATGCGGCTGCATTTATCTCTGGTATTACCCTGCGTATTGATGGTGCAGCATCACAGGGCACGCGGATCTATCCCTTGGCCGATGCGACAAACAGTCAGTCATTTAATGGTTTTCATCGTGCTTATATCCCCGATATTTTCAAGACCGCTGAGGCAGATGCTGAGCAATCTCATCAGCAAGTGGGGCAAACATGAGCATATTGCAAGCCGATGTGATCTTGAGCGATGAGGATTATCAAGCCAATCGCCAAGCACTGCTGGCGCACATCCAGCAACTGCGTGAGATTCAAGCCAAGAACCGCGACAAATCCTATGCGGCCAAAGCCAAGTTTGAGCGTCGTGGCAAGATTTTGCCGCATGAGCGCGTCAGCTTAATCTTGGATGCCGAATCGCCGTTTATCGAATTATGCGGATTGGTCGGCTATCAGATGCATGATGACAAAGATGGTTCGGACGCTGGTGGCGGGATTATTGCCGGGATCGGTTTTGTCAGTGGTGTGCGCTGCCTGATCTCAGCCAGCAATAGTGCCATTAAGGGCGGCACCATTTCCCCGATGGGCGTGCATAAAACTTTGAGACTGCAAGAGATCGCGCTGCAACAAAAACTGCCGATGATCTGCCTGACTGAGAGTGGTGGCGCCAATTTAAATTATGCCGCTGAAGTGTTTACCATCGGCGGTAAAACCTTTGCCAATCAAGCACGCTTGTCAGCAGCAGGGATTCCACAGTTATCGATCGTACATGGCAATGCCACGGCAGGCGGGGCTTATCAACCTGGGCTATCCGACTATGTGATCACGGTACGCAAACAAAGCGAAATGCTCTTGGCCGGACCACCGTTGCTCTTGGCTGCGACTGGTGAAGTGGCCACGGCGGAACAGCTTGGTGGTGCAGAAATGCATGCCCAAGTTGCAGGTACAGCAGAATATTTGGCTGAAAATGATGCCGATGCGATTCGTATGGCACGCGAGGTATTTGAACATCTGAATTGGAAAGAGCAAGTCAGTTGCACCGCGCGCGACTATCTGCCACCGCGCTATGAGGCCGAAGAACTGTTGGGGATTATACCGGCACAAAGCAAGCAAGCTTTGGATATGAAACAGGTGATTGCACGCTTGGTGGATGACTCGGACTTTCTTGAGTTTAAAGCGGAATACGATGCGCTGACCCTGTGTGGTTGGGCCAAAATTGCCGGCCTGAATGTCGGCATCATCAGTAATAACGGTCCGATCATCCCGCAAGGGGCTGCCAAAGCGGCGCAGTTTATTCAACTGTGTGAACAGACGCAGCGACCGTTGATTTTCTTACATAACACCACAGGCTTTATGGTCGGCACCGATGCGGAACAACACGGCATTATTAAACACGGTGCCAAGTTTATACAGGCGGTGGCCAACTGTAGCGTTCCGAAGATTTCGATCGTGGTGGCGGGGTCTTATGGTGCGGGGAACTATGCCATGTGTGGGCGGAGTCTTTCACCTGAGTTTATCTTTGCATGGCCGAATTCACAGGTGGCAGTGATGGGGGCTGCACAGGCCGGAAAAGTGTTGCGTATCGTGGCCGAAGGCAAACAAAAAGCCGCAGGGCAAACCCCAGATCCTGCCATGTTGGACTTTCTTGAGCAAAGTACCCAACAAAAACTGGCACAACAATCCACGGCCTTATTTAACACTGCGATGCTGCATGACGACGGCATCATCGATCCGCGCGACACACGAAAGCTGCTGATCTTTTTGTTGCAAACCATTGAAGAAGGCAGACAGCGGGTACTCCATCCAACACGGTTTGGGGTGGCACGTTTTTAACCTCACCCAGCCCTCTCCTTAGAAAAGAGAGGGTGTGAAGACCTCACCCAACCCTCTCCTTAGAAAAGAGAGGGTGACAATAAGGGTTATATAAGGAAATCATATGCAATTTAATACGGAACATGAGGCACTGCGCCGCACCACACGGCAGTTTGTTCAGACCGAACTTGATCCTTTTATCCCTGAGTGGGAAAGCAAGGGGCAGTTTCCAATCCATACGCTATTTCAGAAAATGGGTGACTTGGGGCTACTCGGGATTTGTAAGCCCGAAGCCTATGGTGGCTTGGGGTTGGACTATTCATATAACTTGGTGGTGGCAGAAGAACTAGGCCGTGCAGCCTGTGGCGGTGTGCCGTTGGCGATCGGGGTGCAAACCGATATGGCCACGCCGGCCTTAGCGCGTTTCGGCAGTGAAGCACTCAAGGCTGAGTTTTTAGCGCCTGCGATCCGTGGTGAATTCGTGGCATCGATCGCAGTCTCGGAAGTGCATGCTGGTTCAGATGTTGCGGCGATCAAGACCACAGCCAAGAAAGATGGCGATGACTATGTGATCAATGGCAGCAAGATGTGGATCACCAATGCCTTGCAAGCAGACTTTTTCTGCTTACTGGCCAATACCTCGGATGCGCAGGCGCATGCCAATAAGTCGATGATCATCGTGCCTGCGAACAGCGCCGGGATTTCATTTTCTGAACCGCTGGACAAACTCGGTATGCGTTCGAGCAGTACCGCACAGGTTTACTTTGATGAGGTACGTGTGCCGCAGCGCAATTTGGTGGGGACTGAAGGCATGGGCTTTATGATGCAAATGTTGCAGTTCCAAGAAGAGCGACTTTGGGCCTGCGCCAACAGCATTGGCAGTTTAGAGCGCTGTATGCAATTGACCATCGAATACACCCAGCAACGCAGTACCTTTGGCCGTGCCCTGATCGACAACCAATATGTGCATTTTCGTTTTGCCGAGCTGATGACTGAGATAGAAGCGCTCAAAGCCCTGACCTATCAAGCTTGTGAGCGGCATATTGCCGGGGAAAATGTCACCCAATTGGCCTCTATGGCCAAACTCAAAGCCGGGCGCCTGACCCGTGAAGTTGCCGACAGCTGTTTGCAGTATTGGGGCGGCAATGGCTTTATGTGGGACAACCCAGCATCACAACTCTATCGTGATGGGCGTTTAGGTTCGATCGGCGGTGGTGCAGATGAAATTATGCTGGGCATTATCTGCAAGCTGATGGATATCTTGCCGAAGAAATCCAAAGCCTAAGCTGCATGCAAAAGCGAGGCAATATACAAAATGCAAAAGCGAGATGAGCTGTAAATCGTCACGATCCGTAAATCAGCGTATCGCCAGATAAAACAAAAAACGATGGAGTACGACACTATGCCAGAGCATCAACCAACTGGGCAGTCGCTTGAACAACTGCTGAATCAGGGCATCGATGACAGTATCGCGATTCAACAGCACGGCGCGATTCTGATGCTGTTTCTCAATCGTCCTGAGTGTCGCAATGCCATGAATTTAAATATGGTCAAGGCGATCCAACAGCTATTTCGCGCGATTGAGCAGGACAGCAGTATTCGCGCCGTGGTGATCCGTGGGCGAGGCGGACATTTCTGTGCTGGCGGTGATATCAAAGACATGGCGAAGCTACGCACACAAGTCCAAGAGACGGATTCGGTGCAAGCGTATGTGGATTTCAATCGCCAATTTGGTGCCATGCTGACCCAAGTCGATCAAGCACCACAAACCGTGGTGGTGGTCTTAGAGGGTGCGGTGCTGGGTGGTGGTGTTGGCTTGGCCTGTGTTTCTGATCTGGCTTTAAGCCTGAGTGATGCTGAATTTGCTTTGCCCGAAACCCGCTTGGGCCTGATCCCTGCACAGATCGCGCCTTTTGTATTGCAACGCATTGGCCTGACCCAAACACGACGCTTGGCCTTGTTGGGCTTGCGATTCAATGCCGCGCAAGCCTTGAGCATGGGAATGCTGCATGAAGTCCACCCAGACCTGGCTGCTTTAGAGCAGAGTTTGGCGCAAAACTTAGAACATATTCAACGCTGTGCACCGCTGGCCTGTCGTGCCACTAAGGCCTTATTGCAGCGCAGTTTAACTGCACCCTTGTCTGAGGTGTTAGATGAGGCCGCGCAGTTATTCGCAGCAGCGATTAGCAGTGCCGAGGGGATTGAGGGCAGCTTGGCCTTTGTGCAGAAACGTGCACCGGCATGGGCGGATCGATCAGCACTGTGCAATTTAGATGATTCATCAAGGAAGCATGACAATGGCGTTTAGCAAAATTTTAGTGGCAAATCGCGGTGAAATTGCAGTTCGGGTGATCCAAACCGCCAAGGCTATGGGCTATCAAACGGTTGCGGTGTATTCCGAAGCCGATCGCGATGCACGTCATGTGGCAGAGGCTGATCAGGCGGTATTGATCGGTGCAGCAAAAGTGGCAGATTCTTATTTAAATATCGCGGCGATCATTGCGGCCTGCCAAAAAACCGGCGCAGATGCCGTGCATCCGGGCTATGGATTCTTGTCGGAACAGGCAAGTTTTGCCCAAGCCTGTGCCGATCAGGGCATCACTTTTATCGGGCCATCCGCGGCGGCGATTGAGTTGATGGGCAGCAAACGCCGTTCGAAGTTGGCGATGCTGGCCGCCGGTGTACCGTGTATCCCCGGCTATCAAGGGGAGCAACAGCAACTTGAACACTTGGTCGCACATGCCGCAGAGATTGGCTATCCGTTAATGGTCAAAGCCTCTGCGGGTGGCGGCGGTCGTGGCATGCGCTTGGTTACAGCGCAAACTGAATTGATGGCAGCCCTGAAAACTGCCCGTTCGGAAGCCGAAAATGCCTTTGCTTCTGGGGAGTTAATCCTAGAAAAGGCGCTGATTGCACCGCGGCATGTGGAAATGCAAATCTTTGCCGATCAGCAGGGGAATTGCGTCTATCTATTTGAACGTGACTGTTCGATCCAACGCCGACACCAAAAGGTGCTTGAAGAAGCGCCGTGTCCAGTGATGACGCCAGCGCTACGTGAAAGTATGGGCCAGGCGGCGATTGCTGCGGCGCGTGCATGCAACTATGTTGGTGCGGGTACGGTTGAGTTCTTGCTGGATGCATCAGGTGCGTTTTATTTTTTGGAAATGAATACCCGTCTGCAAGTCGAGCATCCGGTCACTGAAATGATCACTGGACTCGATCTGGTGGAATGGCAGCTTCGGGTCGCCAATGCCGAGGCCTTGCCCTTGCAACAACATGAATTACAGATCAATGGTCATGCGATCGAAGTGCGTCTGTATGCCGAAGATCCTCGGCTGGGGTTTTTACCGCAAACCGGCACGATACTGAAATGGCAGCCGGCTGTGATGGCGCATGTTCGGGTGGATCATGGCTTATGGCCGCGTGATCAGGTCAGTGCTTACTATGATCCGATGTTGGCCAAGATCATTGCCCACGGTCGCACACGCCAAGATGCACTACGACGCTTGGCGCGCGCCGTGCAAGACACGGTTTTACTCGGCGTATCTAGCAATAAACAGTTTTTGCACAATGTGTTGGTACATCCCAAAGTACAGGCTGGTGACACGCATACCGGATTTATCCCCGACGACTTTGCCGATGACTGTAGTTTATCGCTGCAAAGCGTGGATCTCGACACCTTGGCGATCTGCGCATTGTTGTTGAGTCAGCGTCCAAACCAGCAGCACTGGAGCAATGGCTTGTCACTCAGTCGTCCGATGCGCTTAGAGATCGAGGGGCAGCAACTGGAGTTGACGCTGACTCAACGCGGTACAGCGCAGCGTCCATGTTTACAGGTCGAGTGTTGTGGACAGCAGCAACAGATTGAGTTGATTGGCTTAGCGCCAGAGTTATTGACCTATGCGATTGATGGGGTGCGTCACAGCATCGCCTATGTGCGTCAAGATCAGCTGCTTTTTCTCGATGCGCAACACGGCAACCTACGTGTGGAGCACATGAGCTTGGCGGCGGTAGATGCAGAGCAAAGTGCCGGAGATGGGCAGATTTATGCGCCGATGGATGGGGCATTGATCGAGTTACAGGTCGAGGTTGGCGATCTTGTTCGGCAGGGCCAAAGCCTATTGATTTTGGAGGCAATGAAAATCCAACAACAGATCAAGGCCGATCGCGATGGCGTGGTGCAGCAGATCTGGGTCGAAGCACATCACCAAGTCAAAAAACGTCAACTGTTAATGCAGATTGTTGACGCCGTTCATGCAGAGTGTTGACGCCGTGGATGAGCAGATATCACGGACGCTCGGATACAAAAAAGCCAGTACTTAAACGCACTGGCTTTTTATTTTGATGGCGTGTGGTTGAGCTTTAGATCAAGACATACTTCATCAACGCGGCATACAGCACCCAAAGCACGGCCAATGCCACGATCGGCTCAGCAATTTTGGCCCAAGTTGGTCGAAGTTCGACCACGGCTGGGCTTTCTACGACTTCAACTTCTTGCTGTAGCTTTTGTGTTTGAACCATTTGATTAAACTCCTTTAATGTTTCATCGAATGATACGCTTTCTTCCTCAATAGGTTGAGAGCCGATCAATTCATTCAGATCATTTACTGACCAAACCCAATCTTTGGCCTGCCCAGAGAGATGTTCAATCTGGCCCAAGAGTAATTCACGTAATCCACTTTGACCATAATTCCCGGTATTATCGAGCTGTTTTAGCTCTTGAAATTGTAAGGTCAAGATTTCACTGCTGCACTGTTCAAACTCAGTTAAGCTAAGTTCGGATTCATTTTTAATCGCAGTGGTGAGATGGCGCGCTATTTCTTGAATATAGAGCTGATCTTGGGATTGGATTTCTTGGTAAATTTTTTGTGGGTCTTCGCGCCATAAGCTGATAATTTTGCCCAAAGTTAGGACATTAATTTCGAATAGATGGGCTTGGCGCTGTTCTATGCTTTCATGCTGCAAGAGCTGAGGCTTTTGTATCTTTATCTGCTCAGCAAAATAGTGTACGAGATCAAAAGCCATTATCTACTCCCAAAAAAGGCTAATCTAAAATTCTTAAACTTGGTTTTTTCTTGACTGTTTCTGGTTCTGTGCTGGGTTGGCTATTGGATTCTAAAGGACTTTCTGCTGCTTTAACATTGGCATATTCGTCAGGGTCAAAGAATAAACCTTGTCCATTTTCACGCGCATACAACCCAAGTACGGCAGCAAAAGGCACATAGATGTCTTTGGATACACCACCAAAACGTGCAGAAAAACTTACCGCATCATTGCTCATTTGAAAGCGATGCACTGCATGTGGGGCAATATTGAGTACAATCTGACCATCCTGAACAAACTGATTTGGCACATCGGTAAACGGTTGCGTGGCATCGACCAAAAGATAAGGGGTCAAGTTGTGGTCGCAAATCCATTCATAAATCGCCCGGCTCAAATATGGACGAGTTGGATTGAGGTTGAGTTCAGATTCAGACATTCAAAAATACTCTATTGGGGTGTTATAAATTCGCGATAGCGATTCTGTTCTTCTGCTGTCAGGGATTTTATAAACGCAGGGCGACTAAAAATACGCTGACAATACAACAAGATTGGTCGGCATTGCTGTGCAGGCAACACCACGCCCATCTGTTTCAAACGTATGAAAATTGGGGCCAACATACAATCTAAAATTGTAAAACTTTCAGACATAAAAAAAGGATAATGCTGAAACAACGGGGTCAAGGACACCAAGGTATCTGCCAATTGTTTCTGCGCTTTACGCTTGGCTTGTGCATCTAAACTGTCCGGATGACGCAGCATCACATCGGCCAACTTAAACCAATCTTGTTCAAAGCGCCAAATATACTGACGTTGCTCTGCACGCGGTGCAGGTGCATCGGCATACAGTTTGTTTTGGCGGTAACGGTCATCGATGTATTCTGAGATGATCCCAGCTTTAAACAGCTTGAGTTCATTCTCGACCAACATCGGCAGTTGGTTGTAGGGATTGAGGCTAGCCAAATCTTCATCTTCATCATCCACCAAAATCAGATGATATTTAATCTGTTTTTCGGCAAAGACAAAGCGTAGCCAATGCGAGCGAAAGTCATCAGCATGGCTATAGAGTGTAACGCCTTGAAGTGGTGCGGGTTCGACGGACATATACTCAAACTAAGCGGGTCAATCAGAT